>JBATYB010000083.1:0-5043 GCA_049673825.1 Methylocella sp.
GAATTAGGGTGATAGACTGTGACGGGCCAATTTGAATCTCTGCCTCTGCGCCCAATGCACATCACCCGCGATACCGGCACTCGGTGATCTGGCCATAAGAACGAGGCCCGCGCTCTATTCTCGGCCCTCGCGCAGCTGATCGAGAGTTGCCACTACCGGGCCGCCATTGTTACGAAAACCGGCGCTACATTCGACCGTAAATCCATCGGGGGGCGCCTCAGGCGGTTTCTCTGGGGCCGTCACCTTCGGCGTGGGCGGGTGCGTTTGGTTCTCAAACGTCAGGGACCGCACGACGGGAACTTGAAGGACGCAATGCGAGTGCTCCAGTTGTATTTGCCACGCGCCGGCAGATACTCCGTTGTGTACCAGAAGGTGCAGTCGTCAAACGGATCGACGCTCATGCTGCTGTAATCGCCCCAGTTGCTTAGTTTGAGCTGGGAGCCTCCACCTGGCATGACGGTTTGCTCCCCCTCGAGATTACCCAACGTATCTCCCGGGACGCGGCCCGTGAAGCGGATCGAGGGGTTCACGCTGCTGCTTGAGATGCTGTAGCCAACCGCGATGTCCCCGACCTTGTCCATCGCCACACTGCCCATCCAGCGGAAGTTCGCATCCGGGGCAAACGTGCCTTGCTGGAACACGGCCGGGGTGCCGTTCGGGTTTCGAATCTCATACCAGCGCACCCCCACGGTGGACACCTTCGACCCTGGCAGCATTGCGGTTACCGAGTGGTTCACGACCAGCGACTCATGGTCTCCGAAGTTTCGGTACGCCAGGCGGTACATCAGCCGGTCGCCGAGCGAGTCGAGCAGTTCCGCGGTCCCCGGCTGAGGGATGCAAATTCCGCCGCCACAGGCTTCCGTGAACGCCTCCACGCCGTTGATGGTCGTCGGCCCAGTGAGGGTCGCCGTTGGTTGTTTTGGGGGCCTGGGAAAATCCACGTGGAATTTCCAGAGGTTCAGCAAGTTGGTCCCAAAATTCAAAAAGTAATTGGGTGAACCCGTAGGAGGCGCCGTGTTCCCGTCGAGGTCCGAGGGCAAAAGGTGCGCGAAATCGGAGCTTAGTTGGAAGCATTGCATGGTGGCGGGATTACCCGCAAGCATGGCCGAGCGGTCGAAGGCGCAGAGGTAGGCCCCGAGGAACTTGCCCCCAAACCCCTCCCCCGTATAGAGGTCGATCGACATGTAATAGGCATCCGGCCAGATCCCCAGTTTGGGATAATCAGGAAAATTGGGCATCGGGAATTCATATAGATAATATGGGCCAGTGGCGTCGGATTTTTGCGAGACGGCGAAGCATATAACGTAGGGGTTGGTGAAAACAGGCTGGGTCAAGACCCACTGGCCGGCAACTTTGTCATATTGGGCGATTGGGTCACCGCTGTTGTTGGTTGCGCATGGGTCTTTGCGATCGTTTATGAGGAAAGGGGCCCACAAGTTTTTTCCCGCCATTGGACCTTGTACGAGATTCCGTGCTTTATCAAACACCGCAAAGGCATAATTAACCCATTGGACAAACTGGGTGTCTCCCACCGCCCCATTCGTATCGGGTGGCACGGCGAGGACGCCACTCGCAGCTTGCTGAGCGGCTTCGCTGATGCCGTCAAAATTTAAACCTGGGGTCACGGAAATCTGTGGACCCCGCGACGTCTGGAGGGCGGGGTCTCGTTGGGCGGGACCGATTTTTGGTGGGCGCGCCCACAGCCGCTGCATCACGCGCGGAGGCCCGAACACTGGCGGAGCCGGTTTAATGTCCCGCAACGGCGGGGACACAGCATGCTTGAGCGCCTGGAACACATTGGGATGGACCTGGACCGGCTGGGACAGCGCCGAAGATCGCGACAACAAGGTGAGGCAAAGCGCGGCAAAAATGGTCTTTGCGACACACGTTAACTTCGTGCTCAAGGGCGCTCCTCCCGGTCCGTCAGTTGACGATCCTACGCTTGATGGTGAAAAACGCAAAGCGAGAGGTACGAGTTGAGAACTTATGTAGCTTTTGCGGTTCGAGCAAGGCGCTCGCCTTATGAAGCAGCCGTGGCGACGCGCGTGGAAGGCGCTACGTTCGGAACCGAAAGGCGTTCGTGTGGAGGAACGACGAACCCGCGATTTGCCGGAATTTTCGCGCAAACGGATCGTCGCGCTAGGTTCGCCTTGGCGGACGGCAGAAATTCAGACTAGCCCACCACCCGATAACAACGCCACCAGCGGGCACATCACTTGCCATGATGCGCGGCTTCGGCATTGGCGTCGAGGGGCCAGCGCGGCTTTGCCGCGAATGTCATGTCGTCGACGAGGCCGAGCGACAGCCGCTCGATCCCCGCCCAGGCGATCATCGCGCCATTATCGGTGCAAAGAGACACCGGCGGCAAGACGAGCCGCAACCCGGCCTCGCCGCAAAACCGCATTAGCGTCCGGCGAATGGCGCCATTGGCGGCAACCCCGCCCGCCGCGACCATGGCGTTGGGCTGGCCGGCGGCTTCGCGGAAAAGACGCAGGCCCGCGCGGCAGCGGTCGATGATCGTATCGACCACCGCGGCTTGGAAAGAGGCGCAGACATCGGCCACATCGGCCGTCGTCAAAGGCCCGGCGCGCTCGACTTCCAGCCGGACAGCGGTTTTGAGACCCGAAAAGGAAAAGTCCGGTTTCGGCCGGCCAAGCATGGGGCGCGGCAGATCGAACCGCGTGGCATTGCCGTCCGCCGCCAACTTCTCGACCCGAGGTCCGCCGGGATAGGGAAGCCCCAGCATCTTGCCGACCTTGTCGAAGGCTTCGCCCGCCGCGTCGTCCACCGTCGAACCGAGCCGGAGATAATCCCCCACCCCTTTCACCGCGACCAATTGGGTGTGACCGCCGGAGACCAAGAGCAGCAAATAAGGAAACGCGAGTTCGTCGGTCAGCCGCGCCGTCAAGGCATGTGCTTCGAGGTGGTTTACCGCGATGAAAGGCTTGCGGCTCGCCAAGGCCAAGGCCTTCGCCGTGGTCAGCCCCACGATGACGCCGCCGATGAGACCCGGCCCCGCCGCCGCCGCGATCCCGTCGAGGTCCGCCAAGTCGGTCCCGGCGCCGTCAAGCGCGAGTTCCACGAGCCGGTCGATAATTTCGACATGGGCGCGCGCGGCAATCTCCGGCACCACGCCGCCGAAGGACGCATGCTCGGCGATCTGGCTCATGATCTCGTTCGATAGAATTTCGCCGGATCCGCCCGGCGGCAACTGGACGACGGCGGCGGCGGTTTCGTCGCAGGTAGTTTCAATGCCGAGAACGCGCATGACTCTCCTTCAAAGCCTTTCCCTTGGGTCGCCGGCGGCCAAAATTTGGCATTCGCCGCCAGCGGCATTAATCTCCAACCTATAGAGCCATCGCAGCCAGGGCAATCGGGTGAAGGACCTCATTCCTCGGCCTCATGCTGAGGAGGTGGCGAAGCCGCCGTCTCGAAGCACGTGGGCGAGGGCCAAACGCGCGATCTACGGGTCCCTCGTCCTTCGAGACGGCCCCTTCGGGGCCTCCTCAGGATAAGGGAACCTTTCACCCGATTACCCTTTCATTCGAACCAATACGGAAACGTGCCGATTCCTTCCTCCGCATCGCGATCACGCAAAGATCTCCCCTTCAGACTTGGGACGCGGGGAAGCCCCTTGGCGCTGGCACAGGCGCGCGAACTCAAGGATCGCCTCATAGCGGCGCATGGCGCGGCGCACGCCGTCGAGATCGTCGCCATAAAAACCAGCGGCGACATGATTCTCAACTTGCCGTTGAGCGAAGCCGGCGGCAAGGGGCTTTTTACCAAGGAGCTCGACCTTGCCTTGTTGGAGGGCAATATTGAAATGGCCGTGCATTCGGCGAAGGATTTGCCGACATTCTTGCCGGAGGAAATAGAGATCGCTGGTTATCTTCCCCGCGCGGATGTGCGCGACGCATGGATTTCGCCGCATGCGCCGCATCCGCTTAAGCTTGCGTCGGGAAGCGTTGTCGGCACCGCCTCGTTGCGGCGGGGCGCCATGGTCAGGCGGCTGCGGCCGGATGTGCGGATCGCGCTGTTGCGCGGCAATGTCGAGACGCGCCTCGCCAAACTCGCCAAAGGCGAGGTTGCAGCGACGCTCCTTGCCCTTGCCGGGCTGAAGCGCCTGGGCTTGGAGGCGGCGGCCACGGCCGTGCTCGACGTTCGTGAATTTGTTCCGGCGCCGGGGCAGGGCGCGATTGCCATCACGGTGCGGAGCGGCGACAGTGCCACGCGGGCTTTTCTGGCTGCGGTTCTCGATGCGGCGACGGGCGCCGCACTTACGGCGGAGCGCGCCTTCTTGCGGGTTCTCGATGGCTCCTGCAAAACGCCGATCGGGGCATACGCGCGCGTCGAGGGGGATAGCATCGCCTTCCACGCCATCGTACTGAACCCCGATGGTTCGCGATTTTTCGAGACTGAGGTGTCTGGGCCACTCAGCGATGCGGCGCGGCTTGGAGAGATGGCGGGCCATGATCTCGCTTCGCGAATTCCCACCGGTTTTTTTGGTACATAACGTTATGGACTTGCGATAGCGGCGGCTTCTCAGGTTAAGTCCTGGTGAGTGTGACAGAGGCCATCGGGATAGGACCCTTTGGGCAAGCGTCGCGCCGGGCACGCGATCACGACTTTCCCTTCTGGTTCCATAATGGGGCGCGACCGGTGCGGCGAGCCTAGTATAAGCAATTATAAGCAATGGCGATCACGTTTCCGACTTCAGAACACATCAAACTCCCCTGGAGACCGGAGTGTCCCTGCCCATGCGAAAGCGGCAAGGCGTTCAAAGCATGCTGTTTGCAGACGGATGGCGTTCCCCGCGTTCTATTGCCAAGGCTCGTCCCTAAGGACCCGCTGACCGGCTATACGAATCCGAGATGTTACCTAAAACACACTAACGATTGTTCTGAGCGGATGAGCCGAGAACACTTCATTTCTCGATCTGTTCTTGAGATTACAAAAACTTTCGGGTTGCAAGGTTTGCCATGGCAAGACCCGAACGAGGAAGTCATTAATTATGGAATAGAAAATCTCGCGTCGCGAATTCTC
>JBATYB010000084.1:0-6067 GCA_049673825.1 Methylocella sp.
CGCTTGCCTTTGGCACAGTCATCGATCCGGCGGCGATCGCCATCGAGGGCATCGAGTCGATCACGCTTGCCGATCTCGAGGCGGCGGCGGAACTCGGCTACCGCGTCAAGCTTCTCGGCGTCGCGAAGCGCTCTCCCATTGGCATCGAACAGCGCGTGCATCCGACCATGGTGCCGAAATCCACCGCGATCGCCCAGGTGATGGGAGTCACCAACGCGGTCACGATCGACGCCGACGCAGTGCATGAGCTGACCCTTGTCGGCCCCGGCGCGGGGGGCGAGGCGACGGCTTCGGCGATCGTCGCCGATATCGCCGACATCGCGCGCGGCGTGCGCTCCGCGCCGTTCGGATGGCCGGTCGCCGCGCTCGTGCCGGCGCCGCACGCGCCGATGCAGATGCACGAAGGCGGCTATTATATCCGGCTTTCGGTGTATGACCGGCCGGGCGCGGCGGCGGCGATCGCGACGCGCATGGCCGAGCGCGGGATTTCGCTCGAAAGCATCGTGCAGCGCCGCCGCCCCGGCGCCAAAATTGGTCCGGGCGGCGCGGTGCCGGTCGTACTGATCACCCATGCGACGCATGAGAAATCGGTCCGCCAGGCGCTCGAAGCCGCGGTCGCCGACGGATTTTTGGCCGAAAAGCCGCAGGTGATTAGGATCGAGCGGGAATGATTTGTGGTTTGGAGGCTAGGGGGCAACGCGCCCGCGCAGCGCAACACCTCTAGCGCCGCCACTTGCGCAGCTCGGCCAGTACGCAGCGATCCCCGCAAGCGTTCCCGGATCGAACACTCAGGCCTCCACTCAGCAAAAAATGCTTTAGGAAGCCGAAGGACTTTTTTAAGTGTGCCCGCGCCGACAGCTTTGTCAAGTAGGCAGTGCGCCGGTTAACCACTCTCCACGTTATCCACACTTTATCCGCATGTGATCCGGGTGGTTGATATCCAACAACCAAAGCCTTCGCCACCAGAGCCCCGCCATGCTAGCGCTTTGATCCACACCCAATTCGCCCCATATTGGCGGCATGGCCAAAGCTCCGAAAGCCACCGGCGGAAATAGATCCCGCGCGAAAGCCGCGCGGCCCGAGATCACACCGCTTGGCGAACATCTCGCCGCCCTGCTCAATCCGGCGCTGAACGAGCGCCAGCCTGGCGTTTCCGAGGCGGCGCAAGCTGAGCACGGCCCGCCGCGCGCCGCGCCTTTGCACCACCCTCCGGGGATGATCGGCGTCGCGGCCACCGTCGAATCCTTGAAAGATCTGCTGGAGCGCGGCGATCCCAACATCAGGGAAAAAAAGCCCTGGACGCCGCATCGGCCGCCGCGTCCGGACAAGTCCGAGGGCGGTCAAATATTTCGTGTTGTCTCCGAATTCGAGCCAGAGGGCGATCAACCGGGCGCGATCGACGAGCTCGTCAAGGGCATTGAAGCGCGGGAGCGCGACCAGGTGCTGCTCGGCGTCACCGGGTCGGGCAAAACCTTCACTATGGCGCAGGTGATCGCGCGGACCAATCGTCCGGCGCTCGTACTGGCGCCCAACAAAACCCTGGCGGCGCAGCTTTACGGCGAGTTCAAAAGCTTTTTTCCGGACAACGCGGTCGAATATTTCGTTTCCTACTACGACTATTACCAGCCCGAGGCCTATGTGCCGCGCACCGACACCTATATCGAGAAAGAAAGCTCGATCAACGAGCAGATCGATCGCATGCGCCACGCGGCCACGCGCGCGCTGCTCGAGCGCGACGACGTGATCATTGTCGCGTCCGTCTCCTGCATCTATGGCATAGGCTCGGTCGAGACCTATACGGCGATGACGTTCACCGTGAAGCAGGGCGAGAAGATCGACCAGCGCCAGCTCATCGCCGATATGGTGGCGCTGCAATATAAGCGCACGATCGGCGATTTTTCGCGCGGCACTTTTCGGGTGCGCGGCGATACGATCGAGCTTTTTCCGGCCCACTACGAAGACCGCGCCTGGCGCATCGGCTTCTTTGGCGATTCGATCGAAAAGATCGCCGAATTCGATCCCCTGACCGGCAAGAAGACGCAAGACCTCGAATTCGTAAAAGTCTATGCCAATTCGCATTATGTCACGCCGCGCCCGACTCTTCTGCAATCGATCAAGGGCATCAAGGTGGAACTAAAGCAGCGGCTCGCCGAGCTTAACGCCGCGGGCCGCCTGCTCGAAGCGCAGAGGCTCGAACAGCGCACCATGTTCGATCTTGAAATGCTGGAGGCGACCGGTTCCTGCGCGGGCATCGAGAATTATTCGCGCTATTTGACCGGCCGACTTCCCGGCGAGCCGCCGCCGACCCTCTTCGAATATCTTTCCGACAATGCGCTTGTCTTCACCGACGAATCGCATGTCACGATCCCGCAAATCGGGGGCATGTATCGCGGCGACTTCCGGCGCAAGGCGACGCTCGCCGAATACGGGTTCCGGCTGCCGTCCTGCCTCGACAACAGGCCTTTGCGTTTCGAGGAATGGGACGCGATGCGGCCGCAGTCGATCCATGTCTCGGCGACGCCAGGTCCCTGGGAAATGGAGCGCACGGGAGGCGTTTTCGTCGAGCAGGTCATCCGCCCGACCGGGCTTATCGATCCGCCGGTGGAGGTTCGGCCCGCCCGCGCGCAGGTGGACGACCTTCTTGGCGAGGTGCGCGAGGCGGCGGCAAAAGGCTACCGCGCCCTCGTCACCGTGCTCACCAAGCGCATGGCGGAGGATCTCACGGAGTACTTGCATGAACACGCGGTGCGCGTGCGCTATATGCACTCCGACATCGACACGATCGAGCGAATCGAAATTATCCGCGACTTGCGGCTCGGCGCTTTCGACGTGCTCGTCGGGATCAATCTTTTGCGCGAGGGGCTCGATATTCCCGAATGCGGCTTGGTCGCCATCCTCGATGCCGACAAGGAAGGGTTCTTGCGCAGCGAAACGTCGCTTGTTCAGACGATTGGCCGCGCGGCCCGCAATGTCGACGGCAAGGTGATCCTCTATGCCGATCGCGAGACGGGGTCCATTTCGCGCGCGATGGCCGAGACCAGCCGCAGACGCGAGAAACAACAGGCCTATAACGTCGCGCATGGGATTACGCCGGCCTCGATCAAACGCGGGATCGCGGACATTTTGGGCTCGGTCTATGAGCAGGACCATGTCACCGCCGATGCCGGACTTGGCGCGCCGGAAATTCTCGCCGGGCATAATTTCAAGGCGACGATCGCCGATCTCGAAAAGCGCATGCGCGCCGCCGCCGCCAATCTCGACTTCGAGGAGGCCGCCCGCTTTCGTGACGAATTGAAACGCTTGCAAGCGGTCGAACTCGCGATCGCCGGCGATCCTCTGGCGAGCCAGCGCGACGTCGAGGCGGAAGCGGGGGCTTTTGCAGGCGAACGCAAATATGGACGCGCCGCCGATGTTCCCTTGAGCCGGCCGCACAAGCCAACCGATGCCGAGATGGGACCGCATAATTTCGGCGGCGGCGAGGCCAAGCCGCGCTCCACCGCGGGGAAGGGCGGAACGCGGGCGTTTAAGGGCAAGAGCCGGTGAGCGAACTGCTGCCGATAAGGGGTGTGATTGCTCTACTTGCGGGATCGCTGTCTATTTCCACCGCCGCGGCCGGACAGCAGCTCTTGCCGGTGCCTTATCCCGAAATGCTTGGCCCGAATGCGCAAATCGACGGCGGGAACCCCGGCCCGAGCCGGCATCAGCATTTGCTTCCCGATCCGGTTCCGCAAAGCCTCGGCCCGAACGCGCTCGGCAATCCAAGGTCCTGGCACCGCCACCGGCACCCGCATCTATTGCCAACGCCCTACTGGCGGCAATATCATCATTGGCGCTAGAACAGCTTCGAGCGCTCGCGAAGCATTTATCTGGAAAGTTGCACTCGAAGCACGCTGGCGCCTCGGAAGCCACGCGCACCTTCTCATCCTGAGCTCGTCGAAGGACGAGACGCCCGCCTCGTGGGCTCCCAGGATCAGGGTGCGAGTGTTAGGATAGGTTTTGGCTCGAATCTTGTTCCCCGAGGCTGGCGCATGACCTTGAACATCGAAGACTACGCGATCATTGGGGATTGCGAGACGGCGGCCCTTGTCGGGCGCGATTTGTCGATCGATTGGCTTTGCTTGCCGCGCTTCGATTCTCCCGCCTGTTTCGCCAATCTCCTCGGCACCACGGACAACGGCCGATGGTCGATCGCACCCGCCGATCCGAGCGCCAAGATCACCCGCGCGTATCGCGGCCATACGTTGATTCTCGAAACCACGATCGAGACGGCCGACGGCGTTGCCATTGTCACCGATTTCATGCCCGCGAAAGTCCAAGGCTCGCATCTTGTCCGCCTGGTGCGCGGCGTAAGCGGCAGCGTCAAGCTGCGCACCGAGCTCATCATCCGTTTCAATTATGGTTCGATCGTGCCATGGGTGCGCCGCCGCGACGACGGAAGTCTGCAGGCGGTCGCGGGACCCGACCGCTTGGTCTTGCGCACGCCCATAGGACTTCGCCCGAGAGGCCGGACCCATGTCGCCGAGTTCGCCGTCCCCGCCGGGGAAACGGTCGATTTTACGCTGAGCCATGGCGTTTCCTACGAGGCTGTGCCCAGCCCCATCGATCCTTATCAAGCGCTCGAACAAACCGAACGGAACTGGAGCGCCTGGTCGCGGCCGTTCGAAGGCGCGGGGCAATGGTCGGAGGCTGTGATCCGTTCCTTGCTCACGCTGCGCGCTCTCATTTTTCAGCCAAGCGGCGGCATTATCGCGGCGCCGACCACCTCGCTGCCGGAGCAATTGGGCGGCTCCCGCAATTGGGACTACCGTTTCTGCTGGCTGCGCGACGCAACCTTCACCTTGCTCGCGCTGATGAACGCGGGCTATGCCCATGAGGCGCTGCGATGGCGCGCGTGGCTGGTCCGGGCTCTCGGCGGCGAGCCCGCGCGGTTGCAAATTCTCTATGGATTAGGCGGCGAGCGCTATATTTCGGAACGCACCCTTCCCTGGCTTTCCGGCTACGCCGGCTCGCAACCGGTGCGCGTCGGCAATGCGGCGGCCGGTCAGTTGCAGCTCGATATTTATGGCGAGGTTCTCGATGCGTTGTATCATAGCCGCAAGCGGCGGCTTGTCACCGATGCCGCCGATTGGATGCTTCAAATCGAGCTCTTGAAGCATCTTGAAGCGATCTGGGAATTGCCCGACGAAGGTATCTGGGAGGTGCGCGGGCCACGGCGGCATTTCACCTACTCGAAAATCATGGCCTGGGTCGCGTTCGATCGCGCTGTCAAAAGCATCGAGGAGTTCGGCTTTGTCGGGCCGCTCGATCATTGGCGGCGCGTGCGCCAGCGCATTCACGACGATGTTTGCGCGAAGGGATTCGATCCGGAGCTCGGCGTTTTCACGCAGAGCTATGGCGGAAAAGGACTCGACGCGAGCCTTCTCATGATCGCGCTCGCCGGTTTCTTGCCCCCCGAAGACAACCGCGTGCGCGGCACGGTCGAGGCGATCGAGCGCCGCTTGATGGTGGACGGGTTCGTGCGCCGCTACGATACGCAAACGGCCGACGACGGCTTGCCGGGCGGCGAGGGTGTATTTCTCGCCTGCAGCTTCTGGCTCGTCGATAATCTCGTGCTTTTGGGAAGACTTGACGAGGCGCGCGGGTTATTCGAGCGCTTGCTCGCGCTACGCAACGATCTTGGCTTGTTATCCGAGGAGTATGATCCCGTGGCGAAACGTCTTGTCGGTAATTTTCCGCAGGCCTTTTCGCATATTGCCTTGATCAACTCCGCGTATAATCTCACCCGCGCCGCGAAGCCCGCGGAACAACGCTCCGGCGCAAGCGTGCCGGAAGCGGGGGAGGATCAATGCGTCCTGTTTTGAGCGGCCCTGGTAGCGCGCGCTTGGGGTTGCGCGCCGCGACGCTTGCACGCCCCGTCATTCGACCTGCAAAAGCAGCGCGACAAGTTCGCTTTGGCGATGTGTGTCGGTCTTGGCAAACACCGATTTCAACTGATTACGCGCCGTCTCCCGCGAAATCTTCAATTCTCGAGACGCGATGTCCGGAGAAGCGCCGCGGGCGATGACGC
>JBATYB010000085.1:0-3024 GCA_049673825.1 Methylocella sp.
GCTGCATTCGGCTCGCGCCGGGCAATGCCGCGCGCCTTTTCCACATGGTGCAAGCGGAGGGCGCAGAGATCACCATCTCCGGGGTGCCGCCACGCATGAGCTATTATGCCAGGCTCCATAGGCGGTGGCGTGGCGCCGGCACGGCCTACGCCTTGTGGCGCCGGAAACCTCACAACGCGCTCGCCTACGCACCGGCGAGGCATGCGCCAGCCGCGGTCCGGGCCTGGCAGATCAATCCCGTTGTCAGGTCGTTGCCGCAATGGCCAACGTGGCCGTGAGCCTCCCGGTCCAGCGGCATCCGTTTCCATCAAATCGGATCCGTGGCTAAGGCAAAAAGCCGGCGGCGCCGGCGTTCCCGCCTGGCGCGAAATGCGCCGTGAAGTGGCGCAAAAACGGCGCCTGTTTTGTGATTTTGTAAGATCGGATTGCGTCGCGCTGCCGCCAGACGAGATCCAGCACTTCGATGACGTAGTCGAAATGACTTTGGGTATAGACGCGGCGCGGAAAAGCGAGCCGGACTAATTCGCGCGAGGCCGGGATTTCGTCCTTCCCGCCAGGCAGGAAGCGGCCAAACATCACGCTGCCGAGTTCCACGGCGCGAATGCCGCCTTCGAGGTAAAGCGCATTGACGAGCCCGATGCCGGGATAATCGCATGGCTTCAAATGGGGGCAGAACGCCGACGCGTCGATAAAGACGGCGTGACCGCCCGCCGGGCGGACAATCGGGATATCGCGCGCGATAAGGCGGCCGGCCATATACTCGACCGTCGCGTGGCGGTAGCGCTGATATTCGTATTCCAATGCCTCCTTCAGCCCGACGGCAATGGCCTCCAGATCGCGTCCCGCAAGCCCGCCATAGGTCGGGAAGCCTTCCGTCAGGATAAGCATGTTACGGAAATCCTCGGCCCACTCATCGTTGTCGCAGCCAAAAAAACCCCCGATATTCGCCAAGCCGTCCTTCTTGGCGCTCATCGTGGCGGCGTCCGAGAGCGCGAACATTTCCCTGGCGATTTCGACCAGGCTCCGGTCCGCGAAACCCGGCTCATATTCCTTGATAAAATAGGAATTTTCGGCAAAGCGGCAGCAATCGATGACCAAGGGAATGTGATATTTCTTGAGTATTTCCTTGACCGATTTGATATTTTCCATGGAAACGGGCTGGCCGCCTCCGGCGTTGTCCGTCACGGTAATCATGCAGAACGGAATATTTGCCGCGCCTTTTGTCTCGATGATATGGGCGAGCTTGCCGGTATCCATATTCCCCTTGAACCGCGTTTCGGAATAAATGTCCTGGCCCTCCGGAGTCAGCAAATCCACGGCCTGCGCGCCGGCATATTCGATGTTGGCGCGGGTGGTATCGAAATGGCTGTTGTTGGGGACGATCGCGCCTGGCTTCAGGCGCGTGGCGGCCAGAATACGTTCGGCGGCCCTGCCCTGGTGGACTGGGAAAATATGCTTGAAACCGGTAATCTCGCGCACCGCTTTTTCGAAGCGATGCCAGGATGTGCTTCCCGCATAGCTTTCATCTCCAAGCATCAGCGCGGCCCATTGCCGCGCCGACATGGCGCCCGTGCCGCTGTCGGTTAAAAGGTCGATTGTGATATCTTCCGCATCAAGCAAAAAAACATTGTTGTGGGCGGACGCCAAGCATGCTTCCCGGTGGCCGCGCGTGGTGATCGGCAATGCTTCGGTCATCTTGACACGGAAGGGCTCGATGATCGTATGCATGAGACGGCTCCCTTCAAGCTCCAAAAAGGAGGGACGATTCGCGGGGCTCGAAATCTCAGATGGGAGGGAGGCCGACGATTGTCCACGATGTTCCAGGCTACGCGGAATGGGCCGCGCTGCTAACGAGAACCGCCGGTTGTGACCTGGTTCCATCTGAAATAGGAAACGACGATGGATTGGATGATCTACGGCGCCAACGGCTATACGGGAGAATTGATCGCGCGCGAGGCGAAAAGACAAGGCAAGACCCCTATTCTCGCCGGCAGAAGCGCGGCGAAGATCATTCCATTGGCCAGGCAACTGACGCTCCCGTCGACGGCTTTTCGCCTCGAAGCGCCGTCCGAAATCGTGGCGGCGCTGCGTGGCGTTCGCCTCGTGTTGAATTGCGCGGGGCCTTTCTCGAGGACCGCCGATCCCTTGATGCGCGCGTGTCTCGCCGCCAAGGCACATTATCTGGATATAACAGGTGAAATCGGCGTTCTCGAAGGCGCGCACCGCTTCGACGCCGAGGCTAAAGCGGCGGGCGTCGTCTTATGCCCCGGCGCCGGCTTCGACGTGGTGCCGACCGACTGCATAGCCCTGATGCTTAAAAAAGCCTTGCCGGAAGCGACTGAACTGGCGCTCGGGTTCGATCTCTCCGGCCGGACGATGTCGGCGGGCACCGCCAAGACGCTCGTCGAGGGTTTGGGCAAAAGCGGCAAAATTCGCCGCGCCGGCCGAATTGTCGATTGTCCGCTTGGCCGGGGATTGCGCCGCATCGATTTTGGGCGCGGCGCAAAGCTGGCGATGCCCATTCCATGGGGCGATGTCGCCTCGGCATTTTACACCACGGGTATTCCGGACATCACCGTCTTCACGCCAGTTTCGCCGGTGTCGCTGGCAATCGCGCGACTGGCCATTGCCTTTGGACCCGTCCTGCGATCGCGCCTGCTGCAAACTTGGCTCGTCAAGAGGATCGAGAAAGATGTGAGAGGGCCGGACGCTTCGGCGCGCGATGCGAATCCGAGCTTTGTTTGGGGCGAGGCAAAGGATGCCCACGGGCGGCGCCAAGCGATCCGCATCGTCACGTTGAACGGCTACTCCCTAACTGTTTTCAGCTCCTTGGCCCTCGCCCAACACGTGATGTCCAATGCTTGTCCCCCCGGTTGCTGGACGCCGGCGGGACTCGCAGGCGAGAACTTCATCTTGAGCTTGCCCGGCACATCTAAGCTCGATTTGCCGCATCGAATTGCGTAAAGGGAGCGGTCCGTCCGTCGGAGCCGGACCCCAAGAGGGAACCGGGATGGTGCCTGCGGG
>JBATYB010000086.1:0-4390 GCA_049673825.1 Methylocella sp.
TCCGCTCGGCACTGGCCTGGGCGCGCTCTTGCGGGCAAACGTCTTGATCCATTTAAGGACGGCGGGGGTTGAAACGCCAAAAAGCCGCGCGATGCGCCGTTGCGATAAGCCGCTGAGGCAGAGCCACACGCAAGAGCCAGAACCGGCTGACTGTGGCCGCGCCGGGGCTTGTCGATAAAGTTGGCGCCGCATTCCTTGCGCTTGTCGCGCTGCTGCCCCTGCATAAAGCCGTTCTTCACGCATCGTTCGCAGCCGCAGTGATAGCACACGATCATCTCCGCCTCCCCTTCGGGTCAGAAAGGGAAAGCGCAGGAAGGGAATTATCGATGATTGGTTAACACTCTCAAATAAATGACGGCCGGGCTGATCCCGGCCGTAATGGCGCCGAAAGCTCGCATTGAAGCCGGAACAATCAGGGCGAAACGGTACCCCGCGAACGTCCGCCGGCGACTCGGCACGAACAGCCATTCCCAACGAAGGATGAATGATAGAGCTCACAGGCCTTCACTGGCGTCGAGCACATTCTTCCCACGCGGCCAGTCGCGACGCTGCGGCCGGTTACGAGAGGAGCCGTCGAGTAGGCGGGAGAAGCATAGGAATAGTCGTAGCCCGGATAGCCGTAGCCGTAGTCGTAGCCCGGATAGCCGTAGCCGTAGGCATAGTCCGGATAGCCGTAGCCGTAGCCGTAATCGTAGGGATAGCCGTAACCCCACGCCCCTAAGCCATAGCCGAGCCCTAATCCCGCGTAGGCCGGCCACCAGCCGCCGCCCCATCCCCAGCCGCCACGGCCCCAGCCGCCACGGCCAAAGCCGCCACGGCCAAAGCCGCCATGGCCAAAGCCGCCCATGGCCATGCTCCGGCCCGCAAACATATGGCCGCCGCCGAAGCCGCCACCATGGAAGCCGCCACCATGGAAGCCGCCAAAACCGCCGCCCATGTGGCCGCCGCCACCGCCATGGCCGCCGAATGCCAAGGCGGGACCACTCGCAGCCAGCCCCGCGCCGAGCGCGGCCGAGGCCAAAAATACACCGAAGCGTTTCATACCATTCTCCTTCCAAAAGGCCATTTTTTGCCGCCGGCGCCTGAATGGCGAATGAACGATCTCGCGTCAGCGCCGTTTATAGATCCAAGGACAACCGAGGGCGAAACACAGGTTTGGCGGAGATCGTTCCATAAATTTTGATTTAGGGGACGAGCTTGTCTCCCGCCGCGCTTTTCGCGTTGCGCGGCCACGCATGCACCCCATATTGCAAGATCTCGGGTTGGGCTTTCGGGCGGACGCGGTGTGGAGGCGAGCACCATGGGCAAATTTCTGGAGGCTTTTTGCGCAGGCTTGATCAAGACCGGATCGATCGAAATCGAGACGGCCGGCGGGCGCAAATTCACCCTAGGCGACGGGTCCGGCCCGAAGTTAGGGGTGCGCTTCAACGACAAGGCCGCGCCTGCTTTCCTCTTGCTCGACCCGGAACTGAATTTCGGCGAATTGTACATGGACGGCCGCATCGAGCTGACCCAAGGCACGATCTTCGATGTGCTCATGCTCGCCGCCGCCAATGTATGGCGGCCGGACGGCTCGCTCTGGGTCCGCCTGCTGGGCACGGCGCGTTCAGCGCTGCGCCGGCTCAGACATTCCAACGGCCTCTTACGCGCGCGGCGCAACGTCGCGTACCACTACGATCTCGCCGCCACCTTCTACACCCGGTTTCTCGATTCCGGGCTGCAATATTCCTGCGCCTATTTCGAACGCGACGGCCAAAATATCGAAGAAGCGCAGCACGCAAAAAAGCGGCATATCGCGGCGAAACTCTTGATCGAGCCTGGCCAAAGCGTCCTCGATATTGGCTGCGGCTTTGGCGGCATGGCGATTTATCTGGCCCGCTTTTGCGGCGCGAGCGTGACCGGCCTCACCTTGTCGCGAACCCAGGTCGGTATAGCGCAAGCCGGTGCCGCGGATTTGGGCCTAACCGGGGCAACCGATTTCCGGCTTTGCGATTACCGCGAATGCGCCGGACGTTTCGACCGGATTGTCTCGGTCGGCATGTTCGAACATGTGGGCCTCGCCCATTACGATACTTACTTCCGGAAAATCGCGCATTTGCTCGACGACGACGGCGTGGCGTTGATCCATACCATTGGCCGCGCGGATGGGCCGTGTCCGACCAATCCGTGGGTCGCAAAATATATCTTTCCCGGCGGCTATATGCCCGCCTTGTCCGAAATCATGCCATCGATTGAACGCGCGGGTCTCTTTGTCACCGACATCGAGATCCTACGGCTTCACTACGCCAAGACGATTAAAGCCTGGCGCGAGCGGTTCGCGGCGGGGCGCGCGCAAGTGAAAGCGGCCCACGATGAACGTTTCTGCCGCATGTGGGAACTCTATCTTGCCGGCTCCGAAGTGGCGTTCCGCCGCGAGGGGCTCGTCAACTTTCAGCTTCAGCTCGCCAAGAAGCTCGATAGCGTTCCGCTCACCCGCGACTACATCGGCCGCGCCGAAGCCTATTTGCGCCAACGGGATTCCGCCGCGGCGAATTTGCGGCTGGCGGGCGAATAGCGTGCGCGCCTCCGCCGAACAAGGGGCTGCCGATGGCTGGCGTCGCGGGCGGTTTCGAGGCGGCCACCTTTAACCAAACGCCGCCGTTCGAGAATATCGATCTCTTCGCCACCGATCTCGCGCTTCGCGAAGCGCTTGCGCGGGCCGGCGCCGATCGAGAGACCGCTGGTCTATCCGCCTTCGGCAAGGATTTCGGTTCGGCCGGAACGATGCTGCTTGGCGGCCTCGCCAATGCAAATCCGCCTCGCCTGCGGATCGTCGACGCGACCGGCAATCGCGCCGACCGGATCGATTTTCATCCAGCCTATCATGTCTTGATGCAAAAAAGCATGGCAGCGGGGTTGCATTGCTCCGTCTTCGATACCCAGGAGCCGAGCCCCTGCCGCATCAGCGAACGTGCCGCGCGCCTCTATATGGCTAGTCAAATCGAGGCCGGGCACGTCTGCCCAATGACCATGACGAACGCCAGCGTGGCCGCGCTCGCCGCTTCCCCAAAAATCCATTCCGCGTGGCTGCCGCGTATTCTTTCGCGAGACTATGACGATACTCTAAAACCCTGGTTTGAGAAGCGGGCGGTAACGCTCGGCATGGGCATGACCGAACGCCAGGGCGGCACGGACGTCCGAGCCAATATAAGCGAGGCTCGGGCACGCGGCGGGCATTATGAAATCACCGGTCACAAATGGTTTCTATCGGCGCCGATGTCGGATGCCTTTGTCGTGCTGGCGCAGGCGCAAGGCGGTCTCACCGCGTTCCTTTTGCCGCGATTTCGCCCCGACGGAAGCGTCAATACGCTGCAGTTCCAACGCCTTAAGGATAAGCTCGGCAATCGCTCGAACGCCTCGGCCGAGGTCGAGTTTGACGCGGCCCATGCCGAGCGCCTGGGCCCCGAAGGCGAGGGCGTTCGCACCATCATCGCGATGGTGCAATGGACGCGGCTCGATTGCGCCGTGGCGAGTGCCGGTCAAATGCGGTTCGGGCTCGCTCAGGCGATCCATCACGCGAGGCATCGCTCGGTGTTTGGGCGCCTTCTTGCCGATCAGCCCGCAATGCGGGCGGTTCTCGCCGATCTTGCCTTGGAGTGCGAAGCGAATACCGCGCTCGTGTTCCGCCTGACCCGCGCCTGCGACCGGGCGGCTAGCGACCAAGCCGAAGCCGCCTACGCGCGGTTGATGACTCCCGCCATCAAATATCTCGTGACGAAGTCGGCGCCTCCGTTCGTTTACGAGACGCTCGAATGCCTTGGCGGCAACGGCTATGTCGAGGATTTGGCGATGGCTCGGCTCTATCGCGAGGCGCCGCTAAACGCGATTTGGGAAGGATCCGGAAACGTCGTGGCGCTCGATGTCCTGCGCGTCCTGCGCCGCGACAGGGAAACTGCGCAAGCCGTGATCGACGGACTCGCCACTATTTGCGGCGGTCCGGGAAAAGCCGCGGCCGATGCGATCAACCGGAGCCTCGACCGGGAAGACCGCGAAAGCCATGCGCGCATCGTCGCGGAAAATCTCGGCCGGCTTGGAGCCCTGGCCGCCCTGCACGAGACAAACGGCTCCCTGGCCGAGGCGTATGCCGCGACGCGGCTGCAAGGCGCCCCGCATGCGACCTTCGGCGCCTGCGATCTGCGGGCGGTGCAAAGCTTTGTTCTCTCCCGCGTCCTGCCGCCGTAGAGCGCCCGGACTCCAACGTGCAGGCGGGCGCATTCCTTAGGGGTAGGACTTAATTAATGATGAGATGATTCAAACGTTTGGCAGTCACCCAGGAAGGGGATGTCAAACGATGAGCGATTTATTTTGGTACAGTGACGAACAGTGGGGGAAGGTTGAACCGCACTTGCCG
>JBATYB010000087.1:0-8492 GCA_049673825.1 Methylocella sp.
GGGTGAGCTCGGCCGGCGGACCCTCGAACATCAGCGCGGTCAGATTTTGCCCCAGCGCCTCGTCAACCTCGGCCATAACCGCGCGGGCCTGCGGAAAAGTCTCCGCCAAGGCCTTGCCCATGCCGACCGCCTGCGATCCTTGTCCCGGAAAAACGAAAGCCTTGGACATCCCATCCGACATTGTTTTATGCCGCGTTTCTCGTGAGCGCAGCGAGTCGCATTGCAAAAAGGACGAGTCAAGTGGCCCGCCCGGAATTCTTGCGGCCTCGCCGGTTCGCCGGAGCGCGATTAGGAAATGGTCCGTGAAGCTCGACAAAAAGGTTCGCAACCGGCGCCGCCGCTTCGCCGCTCGTGACTTCGTTCCAATTCCTTATCTAAGGTTTGCTTCCGGAACTTAAGAGGAACACTCTCCCGCCGGGCAAAGCCCCCACGCCGGCGCGGATTTGCAATGCTTTAAATCCGCCGGCGTTTCTCACGAGGAAATCCGTTCCGGAGGTGCAACAAAAATACAACACACCGCGAAATTGCAACCTCGTTGTGCGATTAACCCGGCATTGTGGCTGCGGCGCGCTTGTTAGGTTTTGGGTTGGTGGTAAGAGTCAAGGTCGGCAACGATGGTTGGAAGCAAATGACAATGACAGAGGGGAGCGATTCCATGAAGCGAGAGTTCTTACAGTGTCTGGCCGGCGCGGCGGCCGGCGTTCTATTGACCGGAACATCCGCCTTCGCGGCGGATCTTGGCGTGCCGCCTCCGGTGCTCGCGCCTCTGCCCGTCTTTACCTGGACCGGCTTCGAGCTTGGCGTGCAGGTCGGCGGCGGAGCGGGCCGGACCACGGTCCATGTCGACGGCGCCCCGGCGCCGTTTCCAGAATTTCCGTTTTCCGACGGCTACGGGAGCTCGGGGGTTTTCGGCGGCATTCACGTCGGCTACAATTATCAGTTTTCGGGACCTATCGTCGCTGGCGTGCAGCTCGAATACAATTTCGCCGGCATCACCGGAAACACCTCGGTTCTTCCGTTTAATTATCTGGAAACCTCGATCCGCCAGTTCGGTTCGGCCGACGCCCGCCTCGGCGTCGCCTTCGACCGCTTGCTCCTCTACGCGATCGGCGGCTTTGCCTATGCCGACATCCGCAGCCAAATACAATTAACGGGCCTTGCGCCCGGGGTTACCGACTTCTTCGCCGTCAACCGCTATGGTTTCGATGTCGGCGGCGGCCTCGAATATAATTTCTACGGCAATTGGACGGCGCGGGCCGAATACCGTTATTATGATTGGGGCACGCGGGGCTTCAACTCTCCGGGCTTCGATTCGGTCGTTAATGGGCTCATTCCTTTCGCTATTCCCAACCACTCTGCGCGAGAGACGATGCAGACCGGCCGGATTGGCCTAACCTATAAATTCGGCGGGCCATCCACGCCGGTGGTCGCCAAATACTGAGTAACGCTGCCGGGCGAAGGCCCGGCCAGAATCCAATGGCAGCCACGAGCGCCGCCACGGGCAAACCAACCGTGGCGGCGTTTTCGTGCGCCTGCCGGTAGGGCAATCGGGGCCCGCGGCCTAGCCGCTTCCGGCCGGGCGCCGGCGTGCTCCGGATTGGGGGCGCGAGCCGGCACGGCAGCAAACCTGGCCAGGGGGAACGCCCCGCCGTTCCTGCTTCATAATAAACGAGTCGGCGTTGCGACGCGCCAATCCCAGCCTCCTTCGGGGGAGGCTTCGCTTCGCCGGCGGGGGGCGTTATGATGCGGCAATGGAGCCGATTGGAAGCGGCAAGAGGCAAAACGATGAAACCCCGCGCGAAAGCCGGAAAACTGATCGAGGGCGCGACCGGCGACTTCGAGGTCGTGATCGGGATGGAGGTCCACGCCCAAGTCATCTCGAAGGCGAAACTTTTCTCCGGCGCCTCGACCGAGTTCGGCAAGGAGCCGAACAGCAATGTCTCGCTCGTCGACGCCGCGATGCCCGGCATGCTTCCGGTCATTAACGAGGAGTGCGTGGCCCAGGCGGTGCGCACGGGACTCGGCCTCAAGGCCAAGATCAACCTGCGCTCGGTCTTCGACCGCAAGAATTATTTCTATCCTGATCTGCCGCAGGGCTATCAGATCTCGCAATATAAGAGCCCGATCGTCGGCGAGGGCGCCGTCGCCGTCGATGTCTCGCCTTCGGAGCAGATCGAGGTCGGGATCGAGCGGCTGCATCTCGAGCAGGACGCCGGCAAATCGCTGCACGATCAGTCGGCGACGGACTCTTTCGTCGATCTTAACCGGTCGGGCATTGCCCTCATGGAGATCGTGTCGAAGCCGGACTTGCGCTCCGCCGGCGAGGCCAAGGCCTATCTGACGAAGCTGCGCACGGTCCTGCGCTATCTCGGCACCTGCGACGGCAACATGGAACAGGGATCGCTGCGGGCGGACGTCAATGTGTCGGTGCGCCGCCCCGGCGAGCCGCTCGGCACGCGGTGCGAAATCAAGAACGTCAATTCGATCCGCTTCATCGGTCAGGCGATCGAGGCCGAGGCGCGCCGCCAGATCGGCATTATCGAGGATGGCGGCAAGATCGATCAGGAAACCCGGCTGTTCGATCCAGGGCGCGGCGAGACGCGCTCGATGCGCTCGAAGGAAGAAGCGCACGACTACCGGTATTTTCCCGACCCCGATCTTCTGCCGCTCGAATTCGACCAGGCCTTTGTCGATGCCTTGGCGGGCTATCTGCCCGAGCTCCCCGATGCGAAGAAGGCTCGTTTCGTCAGGGATTACGGTTTGCCGCCCTATGACGCGGGCGTCCTCGTCGCCGACAGGGACACCGCGGACTATTATGAAGCCGTGGCCAAGCACGGGGACGGAACCCGCGATGCCAAGCTTGTCGCCAATTGGATCACCGGCGATGTCGCGGCCTACGCCAATTCGGTTGGCCTTTCCGTCGCGCAGACCCACATCAAGCCTGGGCAGATCGCCGAAATCGTCGATCTCATAAGCGACGGCACGATCTCGGGCAAGATCGCCAAGGATGTGTTGGCGATCGTCATCGCCGAGGACCAGGAGGGCGATCCGCGCGCCATTGTCGAGGCCCGTGGCATGACGCAAGTCACCGATCATGGCGCGATCGCGGCCTGTGTCGATGCAATCGTCGCCGCGAATCCGGATAGGGCCGCGCAGGCACGGGCCAAGCCTTCGATGCTCGGCTGGTTTGTCGGTCAGGTCATGAAAGACACTGGCGGCAAAGCCAATCCGCGAACCGTCAACGAGCTCTTAAAAGCGAAACTTGGGGTCTGAAAAGCGATCGCGAATCGCCGATTGATTCGGGTGATTCGCGCGATGCGCGTCGATTAGAGCGATGGCAGCGCCATTGCGCGTCATATTTTTTTTCATCCAACGAATTTTTTTTGCGGCTGAACCACGCGTTCAATTGGCGCCTCGCGATTTGCTCGAAGTCCGCTTGCCGCGGGTAAGATCGATCCCGCCAAACCGTTTGTGCCGATCGAAATCGCGCCTTGCGAAAGCATCGCGAGAAATTGCGAAAGCAGTTGCGGGAAGCCTCGATGCGGGCGTGTTCCGAGGTCTCGAAAAATGAAATAGAGCCTTTAAATATAATAGGTTTTTGAATCAGCGAACCTACTCGACAAGAGCCGGGTCACACCCGCTAGACGCGCTTGATCGCATCTTGTTGGCGTCCACGTTTCGCTCGCGGCCGGCCTTCCGCGCGCGACGATTGCGTCCAACCAAACAGGGGCTACTTCATCGAGGTGAACGCGGCCGAAAGCATTTTTGGACGCGCGGGCGGCGCGTTATTCGCGCCCATTTGCGTTGCTTGCGAAGCAACGCCTCTTGCACGGCTGATTAACAACGGTACGCTATGCAAGCCTCTAGTCGGCATTTTGAATCAGTCGGCTAAAAACAGCAGAGGAACTTTGAACATGGTGAAGGCAACCACCAAAAAGCCAGCAAGGAAAGCCGCGGCGAAGAAGAGCGCCGCGAAGAAGGCCACGGGAAAAAAGGGCGCTGTCAAAAAAACCGCGCGCAAGGCAATGGCCAAGAAAAGGCCGATGAAGAAGGCTGCGGCCAAGAAAGCATCCGGCAAGAAGGCGGCGGCGAAAAAGATGGTCAGGAAGGCACCGGCAAGGAAGGTCAGCGCCAAGAAGGCGGCGCGCAAACCGGTCGCCCGCAAACCGCCGCCGCCGCCGCCACCGGGCCCTCCGGAGACCGCTTGACGACTTCACAAGAGGAATGGAGACGGCCGGCCGCGGCTCTCGGGCGCCTTGTTTGCGCGAGAGGATTTTCTCGCGTCGCCGGTTGTCCCCTCTTGCTGCCACAAGAGGCTTCATTCGGCCCGATGGGAGCGAACGGTCTCACCGCAAGGGTGGCCAAATCCTCGCGGCGCTTGCGAAGAAGATTGGCGCGCGGCATGGAGCGGAGACAAAACCGCGTGGGAGCAAAAGGCGTTGGGTTCCCGCGCTGCCACGGCGCTCCCGTTCCGGTGTCGTTCGCCGGAAGCGCTTGAAGGCTCATTTCGCCAGACAGATCCGGGCGAAATCGAACCAGGTTTTGTCCGCCGCCGCCCCCGTTTCCTTCATCTTTTGCCATTCCAGTCCGCACGCGTGCATCCGCGCACGGGATGCTGGCGGCAAATTTCGCGGCTGCGGCGGTAGGTCTCGCTGAGGCCTTGGCGCCTCGATTGGCGCGGCGGAAATCGCCGGAGCCGCGGGAAAGGCAATTGTCGCGCCCCCTCCGGCCGGACCCGCCGGACGGGCCGGGGGCAGCGGCGCCGTGAACGATGGGTTTGGTTTTTCTGCCGCGTCCAGCGCGAACGCCGGGCGGAGGGCGAGTTGAGCGGCGGCCAAGACGAGCCACGCCAAGGCATGGGTCAATGCCGGGAGTGCACCTCTGCGTGGCATGACCACAGGTTTCGCCGCGCTCACGGCATTCCGTTCAAATCGGCGGCGTCTTGGAGCGAGACCCGGTTTCATTCAAATCGCATCACTATCTGAACACTCTATTCCCGGATGCCGGCGCGCCGCGTTCAACTTCCAGGCTACGCCGCCGGGCGCCCAATCAAACGTCATGGCCGCGCCGCCGGGGCCATGGCGCTCCTTCTCAGCCAGGATAAAGTGCCGCAATAAATTGCCGCGCATGGCGCGACCTTGACGATCGATCCATTGTCCTTGGTCCGCCACTAGCCGGACGGATCGGCGCGCGCCGCCGAGCCGGGGCAACGAGACCGACGGCGAGAACAAGGACTGGTCCAACGGCATACGGGACCGGTTGCAACCGGAAAGGCAGCCGCGCCGGCGGAAGAAAGCGAGCCTGCTGCATGAACATACTCCAAACTAGCTCGTTTACTTTGATTGCGGTTTAAATTGTCGCGCCGGGGCGCGGGCGGGCGCATGAGTTGCCGGCGCGAGTTTGAGTGGCGGCCGGCGTTTATTGGCGGCCCGTTCTCGGGATCGCGATTTGTGAGTTGGCGGAGAGGGGGGGATTCGAACCCCCGATAGGCTTGCGCCTATGCCGCATTTCGAGTGCGGTGCTTTCAACCGCTCAGCCACCTCTCCGCGGCCGCTCAACAGGCGACGCGCAGATACCATGGGCGCGCCTCGCTTTACAAGCGCGGGCCAAAAACCATGGCCCGCTATCCCGGCGCGGTTTCCGCCTTCAGGCTGTCTGGATGCGGAAAGAGAACGATGTTGTAGCCGGCGTCCACGCAATGGATTTCGCCGGTGACGCCGCTCGAAAGATGGGACAGAAGATAAAGCGCCGCGCCGCCGATGTCGGCGAGATCGAGGCCGCGGCGCAGCGGCGAATGTGCCTTCTGGAAAGTGAACATGACCCGCCCATCGGCGATCCCGGCCCCGGCCAAGGTGCGGATCAAACCGGCCGAGATCGCATTCACCCTTATGCCTTGCGGGCCGTAATCGGCGGCGAGATAGCGCACGCTCGCCTCCAGTGCCGCCTTGGCGACGCCCATGACGTTGTAATTGGGCATCACCCGGCTCGCGCCGGAAAAGGTCAGGGTCAGAAGCGCGCCGCCCGGCTGCATCAGGGCGGCCGCGCGCTTGGCGATTTCGGTGAAGGAGAAGGCGGAAATCAGCATCGTGCGCGAAAAATTTTCCCGCGTCGTATCGGCATAGCGCCCCTTCAATTCGGCGCGATCGGAATAGGCGATGCAATGAACGGCGAAATCGAGGCCGCTCCACTTTTTCCCGATCGCCGCGAAAACCGCGTCAATCGAGGCGGCGTCCTCGACGTCGCAGGGCAAAACGAGCGCCGCGCCGAGGCTTTCGGCCAGCGGCCGGACGCGCTTGCCGAGCGCCTCGCCCTGATAGGTGAAGGCGAGTTCCGCGCCTTGCTCGTAAACGGCCTTGGCGATGCCCCAGGCAATCGAATGATCGTTCGCGACGCCCATGACGAGGCCGCGCTTGCCGCGCATCAATCCTCCGCTGTCCGCCGCCCGCGCCTCACGCATCGACATGTTTCAAAACGAGGCTGGCGTTGGTGCCGCCAAAGCCGAAGGAATTCGACAAGACGGCACCCAATCGCACGCCGTCGCGGCGCTTGCGCACAATGTCCATATCCGCGAAAGCCGGATCGAGCTCCTCGATATTCGCGCTTTCGCAAATGAATCCGTTTTGCATCATCAACAGCGAGTAGATTGCTTCCTGCACTCCGGTGGCGCCGAGGGAATGGCCGGTCAAGGATTTTGTCGCGGCGATCGGCGGACACTTTTCGGCGGTTCCGAAAACGGTTCTGATCGCCTCGATTTCCTTCAGATCGCCAATTTCCGTCGAAGTCGCATGGGGATTGATGTAATCGATCGGCGCTCGCACATTTTCGAGCGCCATGCGCATGCAGCGCACCGCTCCTTCGCCGGATGGCGCGACCATGTCATAGCCGTCCGAGGTCAAGCCGTATCCGGCGATCTCGGCGTAAATTTTCGCCCCCCGCGCGCGGGCGTGCTCGAACGCCTCCAGCACCAATACCCCGGCGCCGCCGGCGATGACGAACCCGTCCCGGTTCTTATCATAGGCGCGGGACGCGCTCGCGGGATGGCCGTTGAAAGCCGAGGACATCGCGCCCATCGCATCGAACAGAACCGAGAGGGTCCAATCGAGCTCTTCGCAGCCGCCCGCGAACATTATGTCCTGCTTGCCGTATTGGATCATCTCATAGGAATTGCCGATGCAGTGGTTGGAGGTCGCGCAGGCCGACGAGATCGAGTAATTGACGCCCTTGATCTTGAACCAGGTGGCAAGCGTCGCCGAGGCGGTCGAGGACATCGCCTTTGGCACCGCGAAAGGCCCGATCTTTTTCGGTCCCTTGGTGCGCGCGATATCTGCGGCCTCGATGAGAGTGCGCGTCGAAGGCCCGCCCGACCCCATGATGATGCCGGTGCGCTCATGCGATATTTCATGAGGCGCGAGGCCCGCATCCAGGATCGCCTGATCCATCGCGACATGGTTCCAGGCGGTGCCGCCGGCATGGAAACGCATCGCGCGGCGATCGACGATGCCGCCGGGGTCGAGCGCAGGCGCGCCGTGAACCTGGCTGCGAAAGCCGAGCTCGGCGTATTTGTCCGCCTTGACGATGCCGGATTTGGCCTCCCGCAAGGAGGCGAGCACCTCCTGGCTGTTGTTTCCGATCGAGGAGACGATCCCCATTCCGGTGACGACGACGCGCCTCATGCTGCAAAACTCCTGCTTGACGTCGCCGCCCCGGAGCCCGAATCCGGGGGCCTTTGTTCAAGGTCAAAAGATGGCCGGCCGAAGGTTCAGGCAACGGATGGAGTTGCGGCCGTGAACAAGCCCACCCTTATGTCCTTGGCCTCATATATGCGTGTCCCATCGGCCTCGAGCCAGCCGTCGGCGATGCCGAGCACCAGTTTCGTTTTGAACACGCGTTTCAGATCGACGCCGTAAATGATATGTTTGACCGTGGGCAAGACCTGATCGGAAAATTTGACCTCGCCCACGCCGAGCGCCCGGCCACGTCCAGTGAGGCCAAGCCAGCCGAGATAAAAGCCAAGAAGCTGCCAAAGCGCGTCGAGCCCGAGGCAGCCGGGCATCACCGGATCGCCCTTGAAATGGCAGCCGAAAAACCAGAGGTCCGGCTTGACCGAAAATTCGGCCAAGATTATGCCCTTGCCATTGGCGCCGCCTTGCTCGGAAATATCCGCAATTCGATCGAACATCAAAAGCGGCGGCAAGGGCAATTGCGGATTGCCTGGCCCAAACAATTCTCCCCGCCCGCAGGCGATCAGGTCCTCATATTCGAAATTGGCGCGCCGCTCGTTCATGTCCGTTTCGCTCTCGCGTCCCCGCCCGGCAGCCATGCGGGCTTTCGCCAGCGAAGCTCGCACGCCTTCTAACACACGGATCGGGCCGCCGGAAGCCGCGCCGCGCCATCCGCCCACCGCGATGAGGGCCCCCATTTCCGCCGCCGGGCGCCCTCATTTCGCCCGGTTTAAGACAATTCTAGAGAGCCACTCAAGTCCGGCATACGGG
>JBATYB010000088.1:0-3636 GCA_049673825.1 Methylocella sp.
CTCTACAACCACTTCAGGCCGCATGGCGCTCTCGACGGCAAAACCCCAAACCAGTATCTTCAAATCTGCCGAGACCGGAATGCCTCTCCGTCTCATATCTGCTGAGCCCGGACAGCCGCTTGACTGGAGGCGCTGCGGCGGTCTTGAGTGGCGAGCCGGATGCGAAGGCGCCGGATTGCGTCATGCGCGAAGACACAGGTCACGTCGGCGACGGCGATGAAACGTTTTTCGGTGAGCGGAGTTTCGAGTCACGTGACGCGGCTCTTTGGGGCATCGTCGCACGCTGGCTAGACGGGGACGCCTCAATGCACCTGAAACGGCCGCTACTGGGCTGGTCCGCGTCCCGGGCGTCAAAGCGCCCGAAATTGCCGTTGGCCGCAGCAAGTTCCATGCCCCTGATCTTGACGCTCGCCGGGTGTTCTGGGGGCGTGCTGGACCCGCAGGGGCCCATTGGTGCGGCGAACCTGAAGATCCTGCTCAACGCGCTTGGGACGATGTTGACGATTGTGGTCCCCACGATCGTTGCGGCGCTGGCCTTTGCTTGGTGGTTCCGGGCGTCCAACACTAGGGCGCGCTACCTGCCAAGCTTTGTATATTCCGGCCGCATAGAGCTCATTGTCTGGGCAATTCCTCTCCTGATCATCCTCTTTCTGAGCGGCGTGATCTGGATCGGTTCGCATGATCTCGATCCCTCTAGGCCAATCGCCTCGCAAAGCAAGCCGCTCGAGGTGCAGGTCGTCTCGCTCGATTGGAAATGGCTTTTCATTTATCCCGATCAGGGTATCGCAAGCGTGAACGAGCTTGCCGTTCCGGCTGGCGTGCCGGTGCACTTCTCGCTGACCTCGGCAACCGTCATGAACATGTTTTTCGTGCCCCAGCTCGGCAGCATGATCGCCACGATGTACGGAATGGTCACGCAACTCTATCTCGAGGCCGGCCATGCCGGAGACTTTTACGGTCAATCCGCGCAATTCAGCGGCGACGGATTTTCCGGCATGCATTTCACCCTGCATGCCGTGCCCGGGGATGCGTTCGCGCGGTGGGTCGCCACGGCGCAAGAGGCCGGAGCCTGGTTGGACCGCGCGGGCTACATCGCGCTTTTGCACGAAAGCCAGAACGTCCGCCCTTTCACCTACCAGTCGGTCGAGCCTGGCCTATTCGAGGATATCGTGGCCGGCCGGCTCCCGCCGGGTCCAGGTCCGGTCAGCGAAGGCAGCGGCCCGGCGGTCCGCCCGCGAGGAGCGAAATGAGAATTCTAGGAAAACTCACCTTGGAGGCGATCCCCTTGGACCAACCGATCCCGCTCGTCGCTGGCTCGGTGATGATGATCATCGTCCTTGCCGTGATCGCTTGGATCGTTCTCGAGGGCCACCTGCCGTACCTCTGGCGCGAGTGGATCACTAGCGTGGATCACAAGCGGATCGGCGTCATGTACGTGCTCCTTGGCCTCGTCATGCTGGTGCGCGGCTTCATCGACGCGATCATGATGCGATCGCAACAGGCGTTCGCGTTCCGCGCGCCCGGTTATCTCCCGCCCGAGCACTACAGCCAAATCTTCTCGGCCCACGGTACGATCATGATTTTCTTCGCGGCGATGCCGCTCATGATCGGGCTCATGAACATCGCGGTGCCGCTGCAGCTCGGCGTGCGCGACGTCGCCTTCCCGACATTGAATTCCACGAGCTTCTGGCTCACCGCCACCGGCGCGCTGTTGGTCAACCTCTCGCTGGTGATCGGCGAGTTCGCGCGACCCGGATGGCTGCCTTATCCGCCGTTGTCCGAGCTCCGCTATAGTCCCGGCGTGGGTGTCGACTACTACTTATGGGCACTGTTGATCTCCGGCATTGGCACCCTGATGACCGGGATCAACTTTGTCACGACGATCCTTAAGATCCGCGCGCCCGGCATGGGCTACATGAGAATGCCGATGTTCTGCTGGACCGCGCTCGCCTCTAACTTGCTGATCGTGGCGGCTTTCCCCATCCTCACAGCTACGCTCGCGATGCTGACTCTCGACCGCTATGCCGGCTTTCATTTCTTCACCAACGAGGCCGGCGGCAACATGATGATGTTTATCAATCTGATCTGGGCCTGGGGGCATCCTGAGGTCTACATCCTCGTGCTGCCGGCGTTCGGTATCTTCTCCGAGGTGATCTCCACATTTTCAAGCAAGCCGTTGTTCGGCTATCGCTCGATGGTGATAGCGACCTTGGGCATCTGTATTGTCTCCTTCATGGTGTGGCTGCACCACTTCTTCACCATGGGACCGGGGGGCGACGTCAACGCCTTTTTCGGCATCGCCTCCGGCGTCATCGCGATCCCCACCGGCGTGAAGGTCTACAATTGGATGTTCACGATGTATGGCGGCCGCGTCCGCTTCGCGACGCCGATGTTGTGGTCGATGGGATTCATTGTGACCTTCGTGATCGGCGGCATGACCGGCGTGCTCCTCGCCGTTCCGCCAGCCGATTTCCAGCTCCACAACAGCCTTTTTCTGGTCGCCCATTTTCATAATGTGATCATCAGCAGCGTGCTGTTCGCTGGCTTTGCCGGCCTCACCTACTGGTTCCCCAAGGCGTTCGGCTTCCGGCTGCGCGAAGACTGGGGCAAGGCAGCCTTCTGGCTCACGCTCGCCGGGTTCTATGTCGTCTTCGTGCCGCTTTATGCCGCGGGGCTTTTGGGGATGACGCGGCGCTTGCAGCAGTACGACGTGGCGATGTGGCGCCCGTGGCTTCTGATCGCGGCCATCGGGATCGTGATCATGGCCTGTGCCGCCGCCTGCCAGGTGGCCCAGCTTGTCGTCAGCATCCGCCGCCGCGGCGAATTACGGGACGAGACGGGCGATCCCTGGGACGGCCGCTCGCTCGAATGGGCGACGGCATCGCCTCCGCCCGCCTTCAACTTCGCAGTCCTCCCCAAGGTGCACGGGGAGGAGCCATATTGGGAAATCAAGCGGCGCGCGATCGAAACCCAGCAGCTGACCGCGGAGCCCCAGTACGAGCCGATCGAGATGCCAAGGAACAGCCCCACCGGATTCATCACGGCCTTCTTCGCTACCATCACCGGGTTCGCAATGATATGGCACATCTGGTGGATGGTGGGCCTGGGGCTTGCCGCCGCCTACGCGGTCTTCGTATGGTTCGCGTGGCGCGACGTCGAGGAGTACGAGATACCGGCACAGGAGGTCGCCAGGCTCGATCGCGCGCGCCGGCATGCCCGGGCGGAGTGGCTCGCGCAACACGCCCGCGCTAGCGAGCCGGCATGAGCACGGCCGGGGCCTCCCCCGCCGCGGTCGGGCGGAACTTCGATCCGTATCGGCTCGGGCGCGGCCGCCGCAGCAGCACCCCAAGCGATTCTGGCATTGGCCGCAATTACGCGACGGGTCATGGCGAAGGGGGGCCCGCCTCCAAACGTGTGATTGTCGGCTTTGGCTTCTGGATCTTCCTGCTTAGCGACATCGTCATGTTCTCCGCCTTCTTCGCGGCGCACGCCGTCTTGCAAACCGCGACAGCCGGCGGGCCGTCTGGGCGCGAGCTGTTTCATCTCCCGAGCGTCGCGATCCAAACCGCCTGCCTTCTCGCCTCAAGCTTCACCTGCGGCATGTCGGCAGTGGCGATCGAGGCGCGCAGCCAGCTC
>JBATYB010000089.1:0-1529 GCA_049673825.1 Methylocella sp.
GAGCCAGAGCGCGATGTGGCCCCAGCGCGCGCCGCGCGCTTCGGCCTTGCCGATTTTCGCGATCGCTCCTTCGGATAACTCGAAACCGTTTTCGGCCATGCCTTCGAGCTGGTTGACGATATTTTCGCCGCGCAAAAGCACCAAGGGCAGATTGGAGACGAACCGCGCAAGCGTCGAGGCGGCGCGGCCGGCGTCCTGCAATTTGCCCGCCGGCCCGAGGTTTTGCTCGATCCAGGCGCCGACCACCGGTTCGGAGGTTGTCCACACGTTGAGTTTCGGATCGAGCGTGCGCGCCACGCCTTCGACGACAACCATGGTCTTTTGCAAAAGAACGAGTTCGACTCGTGTCTTCATGTCGAAGAGGCCGGTGATCTCGAACAGAAGCGTCAGCAGTTTCGCCATGGAAATCTGATCGGCGGTGCGGGAATGAATCGGCTCGCCGATCGCCCGGATGGCCTGCGCGAAATCCTCGACCCTATGCACGCGCGGCACATACCCGGCCTCGAAATGGACCTCCGCCACGCGCCGGTAATCGCGCTTGATGAAGCCATAGAGGATTTCCGCGAGAAAGCGCCGCTCTTTGAAACCGAGGCGGCCCATGATGCCGAAGTCCACCATTGTGAGGCGCCCCTGCGCGTCGACAAACAAATTTCCCTGGTGCATGTCGGCGTGGAAAAATCCGTCCCGCATCGCGGTGCGCAGGAAGGACTGAACGACGTTGCGGCCGAGGGCCTGCAAATCATAGCCCCTTGAAGCGAGCGCCTTGATGTCGGATAAAGGTGTCCCTTCGATCCATTCGAGCGTCAGCACCTCTTTCGTGGTCCGGTCCCAGTCGATTCGCGGAATCCGGAAATCCTTATCTTGCGCCGTATTCTCGGCGAATTCGGAAGCCGCGGCGGCTTCGAGACGGAAATCCATTTCGATTCTGACGGTGCGGGCCAGCGTATCGACGACCTCGACCGGCTTTAGGCGGCGAGCCTCGCCGAACCAGCGTTCGGCCAGGCGCGCGGCGAAATACATGTCGCCGAGGTCGCGTTTGAAATGCCGCTCGACGCCGGGACGCAACACCTTTACGGCGACTTCGCGTTCGTCATCGCCGTCGTTCACGCGCGCCCGGTGAACCTGGGCAATCGAGGCGGCGGCGACCGGCTCTCCGAAGCTTAAAAAGATGCGGTCGAGCGGTTCGCCAAACGCGGCCTCGATGCTCGCGATCGCGACCGCGCGCGGAAACGGCGCCATCCGGTCCTGCAAGAGCTCGAGCTGCTGGACGACGGCCACGCCGACGACGTCCGGCCGAGTCGCCAGGAATTGGCCGAGCTTGACATAGGATGGCCCGAGGCGGCTGATCGCGGCGGGGAGATTGGCAATGCCGGTTGCCTTTTTGCCGGGGGCTTGGCGCACGCCGGGTCCCAAGTTTCGCGGGCCAAGGAGTTTCGCCAAGGCGAGGGGCAGCCGCGCCGCAGGGGGCAGGACCGACGGATCGACGTCGCTGAACACGCCGGCCCGGGCCAGCACGAAAACCGCGCGCG
>JBATYB010000090.1:0-8170 GCA_049673825.1 Methylocella sp.
GTTCGTCACTGTACCAAAATAAATCGCTCATCGTTTGACATCCCCTTCCTGGGTGACTGCCAAACGTTTGAATCATCTCATCATTAATTAAGTCCTAACCCTAGGAATGCCACCATTAAGTTGTTCCAAGAATCAAGATCTAGGCCAAGCATTCGCCTAACCTTTATTGAAAAATTGTCATTACTCATCTGCGCCATCGCCGGGGTGTTTCTTTTGGGGATAGCGCAGTTCTCATTGCGAAATTTTTGGAAGAGCTATAATTCTAACATCCGCTAATCGCCGCTCCAAAGATATCCGCACTCAAGCGATTATTATATCGGAACTGGAACTCGGCAACATAGAGAGGCATGCAATTACGGCTCATTTTGTGGAACGTGCCGACCAAGCCGAGCTTGAAGATCGACCAGAAGCCTTCGATGGTTTGAGTGTGGATCGCTCCGATGACGTATTGCCCTCTAGCATGGTCGATAACGCCATGCGGATATTCGCCGTCAAGCCGCTTGTAGCCTGCTCATTGGTCGGTGCACAGCGAGCCGACTTTGTGGGAGACGGCTTCGTGGATGAACGCAGTGAGAATAGTCGAAGTCATGTCGCACAACACCTTCGGCCATCTTTTCCGGGTGACGACTTTTGGCGAAAGCCATGGTCCCGCGATCGGCTGCGTGGTCGATGGCTGTCCGCCCTTGATCCCGCTCGAGGAAGGCGACATCCAGGCTTTTCTCGAAAAGCGGCGCCCCGGCACCTCGCGCTTCACAACCCAGCGGCAAGAGGCCGATCACGTCAAAATCCTCTCCGGCGTTTTTCATGATGAAAAATCCAAGCGCCAGGTGACGACCGGAGCGCCGGTCGCGCTGTTGATCGAGAATACCGATCAGCGGTCCAAGGATTACGACGCGATCAAGGACACCTACCGGCCCGGCCACGCCGATTTTACCTACGATCTCAAATATGGAATCAGGGATTATCGCGGCGGCGGCCGTTCTTCCGCCCGCGAAACCGCGATGCGCGTGGCCGCCGGTGCGATCGCGCGAAAAATCATCGATAAGGTGCTGATCCGCGGCGCGCTCGTGCAAATGGGTCCGCACGAAATCGATCGCGCCAATTGGGATTGGGACGAGGTGCTCGAAAATCCGTTCTTTTGCCCCGATGCCAAGGCGGCGGCATTTTTCGAGACCTATCTCGATTCCATCCGCAAGGCGGGGTCCTCCATCGGCGCCGTCGTCGAGATCGTGGCCGAAAATGTGCCGCCGGGCTGGGGCGCGCCGGTCTATGGCAAGCTCGACGCGGAATTGGCGAGCGCTCTGATGTCGATCAACGCGGTCAAGGGCGTCGAGATCGGCGACGGTTTCGCCGCCGCCGGACTTTCCGGCGAAGCCAATGCCGACGAGATCCGCCGCGGCACCGGCGGCGCGCCGCTTTTCTGGTCGAACCACGCGGGCGGAATACTCGGCGGGATCTCGACCGGCCAGCCGGTTGTCGCGCGTTTCGCGGTCAAGCCCACCTCCTCAATTCTGACGCCCCGCCTCACCATCGATCGTTCCGGCTCCGAGACCGAAATCGCGACAAAAGGCCGCCACGATCCTTGCGTTGGAATCCGCGCCGTTCCGGTCGGCGAAGCGATGGTTGCCTGCGTGCTCGCCGATCAGTTTCTGCGCCATCGCGCCCAAGTCGGCGCAAGCGCGAAATGGCTGTTCGCGCCACGCCTGTGAAAGATTTGCCGATGCCTGAACCGAAAATTTCGCCCCGTGGCGCTTCCACGTCGTCCGCCCGCGCCCGTGCGAAAAAATTTTGCGAGGACTACGGCCTAAAAATTCCCATTCTGCTTGCGCCGATGGCGGGGGCGTGCCCGGTGGCCTTGAGTGTAGCCGTCGCCAACGCCGGCGCGATGGGCGCGATGGGCGCCTTGTTGACTTCGCCAGAAGGCATCAATGCATGGTCGGACTCGTTCCGGCGCGAGAGCCAGGGAAGTTTTCAGCTCAATCTCTGGGTTCCGGATCCGCCGCCCGCGCGCGACGCGGAGGCCGAACAGAAAGTCCGGCGTTTTCTGGCCCAATGGGGCCCCGAGGTTGCGCCGGAGGCCGGCGATGCGCGCCCGCCTGATTTCATGGCGCAATGCGCGGCGTTGCTCGCGGCGAGACCCCGCGCGGTCTCCTCGATCATGGGGCTCTTTTCGCCCGAATTTGTCGCCGCCCTCAAGGCGCGCGGGATTGCCTGGTTTGCCACCGCCACGACCGTCTCCGAGGCGATCCGCGCCCACGAGGCGGGGGCGGACGCGATCGTCGCGCAAGGGATCGAGGCGGGCGGCCATCGCGGCGCCTTCGACCAAGCCGCGGCCGAACGGCAGGGCGTGGGATTGTTTGCACTGGTCCCTCGCGTCGCCGATAGGCTCTCCGTCCCGGTGATCGCGGCGGGTGGCATCGGCGACGGGCGCGGGATCGCGGCGGCTCTGACGCTCGGCGCCTCCGCGGTGCAAATGGGGACAGCATTCCTGCGCTGCCCGGAAGCCCGCATAAATCCGGCATGGGCCGAGGCGCTTGTCGAACTTGAACCGGAGGACACGGTGTTGACCCGCGCCTTTAGCGGCCGGCTGGGGCGAAGCGTCAACTACGCCTATGTCCGGGCCGCCGCCGGAAATGGCGCGCCGCCGCCCGCGCCCTACCCCGTCCAGCGCGGCCTGACCCAAGCGATGCGTGAAGACGCCCAGAGAACGAACGACAAGGACCGGCTGCAAGCATGGGTTGGACAGTCCGCCGCGATGGCACGCGCCGAACCTGCCGGAGACGTTGTGCGGCGCATCTGGGGGGAGGCAAACGCCTTGTTGCCTTAAGGGCCAGCGAGCGTTGTTCACTGTTGCCGAACGCGGTGCGCCACCGTAGTTTATCACACCTAAGCGCTCGCACCCAGGACTGGACCACGGGGCTCGCCACCTGGCTCAAGCGCAACAATGTGAGCCGCGCCGAGTTCGCCCGGCGAACCAGATACTGGTGCACCCGATGGCGCCGAGGATTGCGTCTATGAAAAAGAAACTCTTTATTATCGCTGGCGCGCTTGTTGTGACGGGCGCGGCCGCCGCCGGGACCCTGTTCTACGCTTACCCGATCCAGACGATGCTTTTCGGGGCCTTGACGATCAACTATTTTCGGTCTTGGTCCGCACCTCCAGGCACGACAACCACGGAATTGAACGCGGCTTCAAAAGATGCCGCGCCTGTTGCGCCCGCGCCTCCCTCCGCGGCGCCACCGCCAAACTCCGCCACCGGGGACTGGCCGAGCTACAACAGAACACTCACTTCGGAGCGTTACTCGCAGCTCAGCCAGATCAATACGAACAATGTCGGCAAGCTGAAGGTTTTGTGCACTTACGACACCAAGCAATACATTAGCTTCGAGACTGGCCTGATCATGGTGAGCGACGCTCTGATCGGCACCACCGAACACGATATTTTCTCGCTCGACCCCGCCAACTGCCACGAGAATTGGCGCACACATGAGGGCTACCCCGGCACTATCCAGGCGGTCAACCGAGGCGCCGCCTACATGGACGGCCTGCTGTTTCGCGGCACCCAGGACGGGCGGGTCCTGGCCTACGACTTCAAAACCGGGCGGCGAGTTTGGGAAACGACAATCGCTGACCCGAAAAACGGCGAGTCGGTACCCGCCGCCCCGATCGCCTGGAACGGCCTGGTCTTCGTCGGCAATGCCGGCGGAGATCTCAAGGGCGTGAAGGGGCGCATGTACGCGCTCGACGCGAAGACCGGCACGATCGTTTGGGAATTCTATATGGTGCCCAAAGCCAAAGGCGACCCGACCCGCGGACCGCAAAGCCCGACGCCGCTCGACACGTCGACATGGAAAAACGATTCGGGCACGCCCATCACCGGTGGCGCAACCTGGACATCCTACACTTTGGACCCGGCCACGGGGCAGTTGTATGTCCCCGGCGGCAATCCGGCGCCCGACTTCGCGATCGGCCCGCGCGAGGGGGAGAATCTCTATAGCGACTCGATTGTCGTGCTCGACGCCAAGACCGGCGGTTACAAAAACCATTTCAAGCTTGTGCTCAGGGACTGGCACGACTGGGACGCCTCCAACCCGCCCGCCCTGATCCAGACGATGGGCGGCAAGAAGCTCATGGCGGTGGCGCCCAAAGACGGATACCTTTATGGCTTCGATCTCGCCACCAACACCATGCTTTACCGTGTGCCGGTGACCCGAATCGAGAATGCCGACGCCCCTTTCGCGACCGGCGAGGCCGTCCATTTCTGCCCAGGCTCGTTTGGCGGGGCGGAATGGAACGGGCCGGCCTACGATCCGCAGACCAACCTTATCCTCATCGGCGAGGTCGATTGGTGCGACACGGTGACGTTGGATAACGATCAACAAATTCGGGCGGTGCGACTCGGGCAGCCGTGGTCCGGAATGGCGACGCTCGTCCCATTTTACGTGTGGGGCAGACCAGCTCGCGCGGACGGACACTGGAGTGGATGGGTCTACGCCGCCGACGCCGACAGCGGCGTCTGGAAGTGGAGGCTGAAGGCCAATTACCCGATCATGAGCGGTATGACCCCAACGGCCGGAGGCATCGTGTTGTTCGGCGATATGGGCGGCAACTTCTATGTGCTGGATGCCGCCAACGGCCAGAAGCTATGGGGTGAGCAGCTCGGCGGCGGGATCGGAGGCGGCGTGATCACCTATACCGCGAACGGTGCGCAAAAAGTTGCGGTTGCGACCGGCTTTACATCCGTCTTTTGGCCGACGCAAATTGTGACCGGGAAGATCGTGATCCTGGGCCTCGACAGCACCTCCGCGAGCCAATGACGTGTGACTTCGATTGCTGCTGACATGGTCTAGGGAACGTCTGAACAAGTGCCTCTCGACCCTGTCCGTTACGGCGTGTAGTTCCGTTTGGGAATGAGGAGAGCTAAGCTACAACGTGTCGCGCCCCAGATCGTCTATGACAATCTTCAACAGATCGGCGTTTCCGGCAGCCTCACGGCCTCCGGCTCTCTGCCTTCCTATGACGAGCCTGGTAGCGCGCAGGCGAGCAACAGCGGGACCGCCGCCCTCGGCGATCTTCGGGCCTACGGGCTCGACCACCGGCGCAGCCGGCCCGGCTTCGGCGTTTCCGCGCTCAACATGATGGCGCTGACCCCCGGCAAGGAACGGAGGGCGGACGAATACAAAAGGCTGCTCGAACGATCCTGCCTTCGTTCCATTTTGGCAGATTTCGACTTCAAGATTTTCGAGCGGAACGTGGAAATTTATGCCAAGCGAATCGATCAGGATGCGTACCCATGAAGGTCGCGAAATAATAGGTACTCGGAATTGTTCGGTGGAAAATGGCATCAAGGGAGGTTGCCGCGATGTCCCATTCGGTCACGGAGGCGATCGAGGCGATCGCGCGCGGCGAAATCGTCATCGTCACCGACGACGGCGACCGCGAGAACGAAGGTGATCTGATTTGCGCCGCGTCGCTTTGCACGCCGGAAAAAATGGCCTTCATCATCCGCAATTGCTGCGGCATCGTCTGCGCGCCGGTGACCGCCGCCGACGCCAGACGCTTGAACCTTCAGCCGATGGTCGCGGCCAACGACGCGCCGCACGCCACCGCCTTCACCGTATCGGTCGATGTCAAGCATGGCTTGACCACCGGCATTTCCGCCGAGCAGCGCAGCAACACGGTCCGCGGTCTCGCCAATGGCACCATGGGGCCAGCCGATTTCGTCCGGCCCGGCCATGTGTTTCCTCTTATCGCAAGGGAGGGCGGGGTGCTCATGCGTTCGGGCCATACCGAGGCTGCGGTCGATCTTTGCCGGCTCGCGGGCTTGCCGCCCGTGGGGGTGATCTGCGAGCTCGCCAATGATGACGGCACCGTCATGGCCGGGCCGCAAATCGAGGCTTTCGCCGCAACGCATGGTTTGAAGCGGATTTCGGTCGCCGATCTCATCGCGCATCGCCAGGCGCGCGAAAAGATCGTCGAGCGGGTCAACACGTTTCAGGTCATGGGCACCAGCGGTCCGCTGACCGGCTATGCCTATGTCACGCCCTATGATCCCGTGCGGCATTTCGCCTTCGTCCAAGGCGACATAGGCGATGGCCGCGATATTCCGACAAGGCTGCATCGGATCGATATTATCGCCGATGTGATCGCGGGCGGCGACAGCATCCGCCAGACCTTCGCGGCGTTCAAGAAAAACGGCCGCGGGGTGTTCATCTTTTTGCGCGACGGCACGGCGGGCGTGCCGGTCAATATCGCCGGCATGGAGAGGCCCGACTCCGAAACCAGGCGGATCAGGGAATGGCGCGAGATCGGTCTCGGCGCCCAGATCCTGCGCGATCTCGGGATCTCCTCGATCCGCCTGCGCACGCCGCGGCCGATGACCTATGTCGGCCTCTCCGGCTTCGGCATCGAGATTTCATCGAGCGAGGGGCTGGAGTAGGCTCGTGCTCTTTGGGTAGTGTCTCAGTTTGGATATCTGCTTATGACCCTGAGCGGTCATTGCGGCTGTGCCAAATTCAAGCAGACTGTGTGAAAACTCGGACACCAAGCTGGCCAGCGCTTCGGCGAGGCCTGCGATTGTGCGTTCGCGGATTTTCGAGCTGGAGTTCGGGATTCTGATCGAGGGTGGATACTCTGGCGTAACAGATGCGCATGCTTTAGTCTCATTTTTCGTCAGCAGGCTGGCGGAATGAGACTCGTGTTTCAAGACAAGTTTTGAGACATGAAAATGGCCTCTGGCGCTATCGCCAAGGCCTCTCAATGAGCGGTCTCAAAAAACGGTGATTTTGGAGACGATCTTGCCCGTCGGCTTGACCGGAGCTCCTTCAAAAATGAAGGCCGCCATGAGCAACGACAATCCGGATGAGCGGACATCCTATCATTCCGATCATCTCGTCATTCTCATTCACGGGTTTAACACACGCGCGCATTGGATGAATGACGTGAAACCCGCGCTGCAAAGGCGCGGTTTTGCGGTCGGCGCGACGAGCTTCGGCGATTTTGGATTTGCGCGATTTCTTTCGTTCCCGGCGTGCCGAGAGGTCGCCAAGGAACGCATCTTGAAAGGCATCAGGACTGCCGAACGCATCTATCGAGATGACAACGCCGGAAACGCCCCGAAGAAGATGTCCGTGATTGCACATAGTTTCGGCTCTTGGCTGTTCATGCGCATTCTCTGCGAGAACCCGGGGTTGAAGTTCCATCGCATCATCCTTTGCGGTAGCGTTCTGCGCGAGGACTATGACTTCGATCCCGTGTTGCATCAGTTCGCCAGACCGCTTCTCAATCACATCGGTACCCGGGATTATTGGCCAGCGATCGGGGAAAGCGCGGGGTGGGGAAACGGCTCCATCGGATCGAATGGCCTGAATCATCCGGCGGCCGAAAACCGATGGCACAAGGACTTTCACCATAGCGATTTTTTGACGGGGGATTTCTGCGCCAAATTCTGGTTGCCGTTTCTGGAGGGCAAAGGTCCTGAACCGGCCGATAAATGGCAAATGCTTCCACTTTGGGTCCGGGCGGTTACATTCCTGCCGTTACGTTGGTTCATTCTCAGCCTTGCGATCGTGCTCCCCCTCTCGCTCGGCCAGTTTCTGGGTCTCAAACTGGGAGGCGTCGATGCCACCAGCCACATCAAAAAGTTTATCCAGACCGGATTTTTGCGGCCAACATCACGTGAATGTGCGCAGATCAATCCGCAGACAGGGTTGCCTGATAATGCTCTAGAACAAAGGCCGTGTTCTCCCGGTCGGATTGTGTTTGTAAAATACTTGGATCCCAAGGATTATCGTATGGCAGCGGGCGCTCCCCCTAATCCAAAAGGCATTTGGCCTATCGATAGGCCAAACCGGGCGCTGCAACTCAAAGGTACAACTTCGACGGGGCAGCCTCAATGGGTGGAGCGAGATTTAGTGAAGGTCGACGGGGCCGTTGAAGAATGGGGCCAGCAAAGTCATTATTGGGTAGAAGTCATCCGCGGAATAAGAGTTGGAGACACTAATTCAGGTTTCATCCTCAGGCGCGTGGATTTGCAAGCAATCCCAGTCGGAGAGGGTAAATCACAATGCGATCTTTTGAAAGGTAAGCGCGACGTCTTAGAATTCGCCATACCGGAGGATGCTGCAATTCGTCTAAAGTCCGGGGCAGCTCCGAACGTTTGGATGCGTTG
>JBATYB010000091.1:0-17810 GCA_049673825.1 Methylocella sp.
CCCCTGCACGTCTTCGCCGTCCGCCGCGATCACCGCGATTGGCGTATTAACCGCGACATTGTGGGTCCCGTCCGGCACCAGAATTTTTGCAAGCGTGCCGTCGTCGATAGCCTCGACCTCCATGGTCGCCTTGTCGGTTTCGATCTCGGCGAGGACATCGCCCGAGCGCACGGCGTCACCTTCCTTTTTCAGCCACTTCGCAAGCCTGCCTTGTTCCATCGTCGGCGAAAGCGCGGGCATGAGAATGTTCGTCGCCATCGCGGTTATCCCAAAACGCCGGTCCATACCTCGGCCGCGTCCGGCTCCGGCTCGCGCGAGGCGAATTCCGCGGCCTCGGCAACGATCGCGCGGATCGCCGCATCGATCTTCTTGAGATCGTCTTCGCTGCTTTGCTTGCTCGTCAACAGGCGCGTGCGGACCTGTTCGATCGGATCACGCTCCTCGCGCATTTTTTGCACCTCGTCCTTCGACCGGTATTTCGCCGGGTCCGACATCGAATGGCCGCGATAGCGATAGGTTTGCATTTCGAGAATCGTCGGGCCATTGCCTCTTCGGCACCATTCGGCGGCGCGAGCGGCGGCGGACTTCACCGCGCGCACATCCATGCCGTCGACCTGCTCGCCCGGAATGTTGAAGGATTGGCCGCGTTTGGAAAAATCGGTCAGCGCCGAAGATCTCGTGACGGAGGTGCCCATGGCGTAGCGATTATTTTCGATAATATAGACGACAGGCAGTTTCCAGAGTTCCGCCATGTTGAAACTCTCGTAGACTTGACCTTGGTTCGCCGCGCCGTCGCCGAAATAAGTGAAGCAAACGGCGCCATTGCCGCGATAACGGTTGGCGAACGCCAGCCCGCTGCCGAGCGGCACCTGCGCCGCCACGATGCCATGGCCCCCGTAAAAATGTTTTGCCTTCGAAAACATGTGCATGGAGCCGCCCTTCCCGTTCGAGGCGCCGCTCCGCCGACCGGTCAATTCCGCCATGACGGCCTTGGGGTCCGCGCCACAAGCAAGCATATGGCCGTGATCGCGGTAGCCAGTGATGGTCTGGTCGCCCTCCGCCGCCGCTAAAATGACTCCGGTGACGACCGCCTCTTGACCAATGTAGAGATGGCAAAAACCGCCGATGAGACCCATGCCATACATCTGGCCCGCTTTTTCCTCGAACCGCCGGATGAGGAGCATGGTGCGAAAGGCGGCGAGTTCCTCGTCCTTGCTGAAAGCGGCGCCGTTCGCGCGCGCGTTTTGCGTTTTCCGCGGCGCGGTTTTGCCGCGGATGGCGGAAGATGCGGCGGCCATGAAGTGCCCCATGGTAAAGCCGGAGCCGACGGGAACTTAAGATAGCCCAGGTCCATGGGGAAAGCGAGCCCCCGGGAGACTGTGACGGCAGCGCGCGGCCAGGAAGAAGTTCAAGGCTTCCAGCGAATTTTCGTGGCGCATGGACCATTCCGTGAGACGAAAGCGCCGCCCGCTTAAAGTCTCGCGATGCACCGAAAGTCCCGGACTGGCTATATGGGACAGCTCCAGCGGCCGGTGCCAAGGCTTTCAAGGCGAGCTGTGGCTCGCTCGCTCGCGCGGGTCACTTTTGCGTTCGCGGCAAGAATACGACAAGATCGTTCCGGTTGACGCGGCCAAGCAGCGCGCGCGCCTCTTCGTCGAGAAGATCGCGATCGATCGCGCGGCCGGACAGCAATGCGATGCGGTGTTTCCACAAGGCGTGGTCCGACCTGAGGCTCTCCAATTCGCCGCGCAGTTCCGCGATCTTATGTTCGTATTCATCCTTGGTTTTAAGACCGCGCTCGTCGTTCACCGCGTGCCAGACGAAATAGCCGCCGATCGCGGCGGAGACGCAATAAAGAGCCAAGGGATAGAGGGTCGCGCGCGCGCGCCTGTAGATGACCATGCCGCAAGGTTAACGGATCCTGGTAAGCGATCCGTTAATGCGAGCTCACCGCATCCAGTTTCCCGGATCGCTCCCCCTCGGGCGAGCAGCGAACGGCCCTCAAACCGGGATGCCTTGGGCTTTCGCGAACTTGCGCAATTTATCGCGCAAGGACTGGCCCCCTCGCGCTTCTTCCATGAGGGTCGCGACAAAATCTTCCGCCTCACTGAGATTGGTCGCGAGCACCATGGCCTTGACCGGCCCGATTGACGCGCCCGGCATCGACAGGCCGCGATAGCCTAACGCAAGCAAGACCATGGCTTCGAGCGGCTTGCCGCTTATTTCGCCGCACAGGGTCAACGGCGTGGCGGCCGCGCGGGCTTTGTCGGCAATAAGCTTCAAGGCGTGCAGGACCGGCGCCGAGAGAGGATCAAATCGTGTGGCGACCCGCTTGTTGTCGCGGTCGGCGGCATAAAGATATTGCACAAGATCGTTCGACCCGACTGAAAGAAAATCAACCCGCCGGCAGATTTCGTCGAGCTGCCAAAGCACCGCGGGCACCTCGACCATGATGCCAAGCTTGAGATCGCAGGGAGGCGCCCGGCCGTGCTGCCGCAAATGGACAAGTTCATTGTCGACAAAGGATTTCGCGGTTTCGAATTCCTCGAGCGTTGCGATCATCGGGAACATGATGCGCATTTCGCGTCCCGAGCCGGCACGCAGCAAGCCGCGCAATTGCGAGCGCAAAAGGCCCGGCCGGTCGAGACCGATGCGGATGGCGCGCCATCCAAGCGCCGGATTTTCCTCCTCCACCTTGGTCATGTAAGGCAGAACCTTGTCGGAGCCGATATCGAGGGTGCGGAAAGTAATCTGCTTGCCATCGACAAAATCGAGGGCGGTCCGGTAAAACGCCTCCTGTTCGCTCATCCTTGGCAATCGCGACGCCAGCATGAACTGGATTTCGGTTCGGAAAAGCCCGACCGACACAGCCCCGGTCTCCGCGACGTGCTGAAGATCGACCAGCATTCCGGCGTTCATATGCAGATCGATCGCTACGCCGTCCTTGGTCACGGCCGCCACGTCGCGCAATTTGCGATATTGCTCTTGCTTGCGCGCGCGCAGCCGCGCCTTTTCGGCGTAGGATTGCTCGACGTCGGGCGGCGGGCGCAGATGAACATCGCCGGAGATGCCATCGACGATCACGGCATCGCCGGGCTCAACCAAATCGACAATATTGGAGACGTCGCCGACGGCCGCGATGCCGAGCGCGCGGGCAACGATCGCGACATGGCTTAAGGCGCCGGATTCCTCGAGGACAAGGCCGCGAATCCTAGCGCGATCATATTCGAGCAGCGCGGCAGGCCCCATGGCGCGTGCGACGATGACCGAATTATACGGCAAATCCTTGTGCGCGCTCACAAAACCCTGACCGGTGAGCTGATGCAGCAAGCGGTTGGCGAGTTCGTCGAAATCATGCAGCCACTCGCGCAAAAAAGGCTCGGTCCGCCGTTGCAATTTGGCGCGCGCGACGTTTTGGACACGTTCGACCGCGGCTTCGGCGGTGAGCCCGGTCGCCACCGCCTCGTGCAGCCGCCGCTGCCAGCCGCGGTCATGCGCGATGCGCCGGAACGTTTCAAGAACATCGCGATGTTCGCCGGGACCCATGTTGCCGCGTTCGATCAGAAGATCGAGCGATTTACGCATGGCGCCAATTGCGGTGTCGAGCCGCTCCATCTCCACCTTGATATCTTCGGCAATGAGCTGTTTGACGACGGCGCGCGGCTCGTGCAGGACAACATGGCCAAGCCCGACGCCGTCGGCGACCGGGGTTCCCTTCAAGGCGAGCGGCCGGCGGAGCGCAATATCCCGGCCAGGCGGGGCCAGCGATTGCAATTCGCCCGAGGCGATCATTTCGGCGAGCAGCATGGCCGTTGTCTCGAGCGCCTCGATCTCCTCTTCGGAATAGGAGCGGCGTGCCTTGTTTTGGACGACCAGCACGCCGAGCGTATTGCCGCCGCGCAGGATCGGCACCCCGAGGAAAGACGAGTAGATTTCCTCGCCGGTCTCCGGCAGGTACACGAACGCGGGATGCAACTGCGCATCGGCAAGAGCGAGCGGCTCGGCGGTCTTGGCAATCAGGCCGACGAGACCTTCGCCCGTACGCAGCGTGGTCAGATGAACGGCTTCGCGGTTCAGACCCTCCGTCGCATAAAGTTCGAGCCGGCCGTCGGCGCGCAGCACATAGACCGAGCAGACCTCCGCGACCATGTTCGCGGCGATATGGACGACGATCTTGTCGAGCCGGGCCTGGGGGCTGACCGGCGCCACCATGACCTCGCGAAGGCGGCGCAACAGCAGACGAGGGCCGCCAAGCGTGCCAAACATGGGCGTTTCCTGTTCAGACCGTTTCACCAATCCGCACCGGGAAGCCGTATCGGCCAACGGCCAAACCAGCTAATCCGGCAACGGTTCCATCGATTCCAAAGTTCCAGCGGCCGCCTCAGAATCCCGGACCGGCAAACGGCTTGGTCAATCCGGGCCGAGGCCACGGTCCGCGATCCCGGATCGTGCTCTAAAATCTTTAGTTCTTACATGATCTTCATCGCGGATCTTGGTCGAGAGCTCTCTCATGTTTTCTAAAAGCAGGGACAGCTCAAGACTTTCGAATGACCTAATTTTGTTGATGCAAACCGGTATCCGCTTCGGGCGAAAACGCGCGCCGTAGCCGATCCCCTGGTTTGGCCTTCGGTCCGCTTACCTAGCAAACTCCGGACCACGCAGGTAACCAAAACCTTGAGACAAGAAGAAGACGGCCGCTTTTGGTCAAGCTTTGTCCAAGCCATAAAGGTTATGCAACGTTCTTACCGCCCATTCCGTATAAGCCGCTTCGATCAGAACCGAGAATTTTATTTCGGAGGTCGTAATCGCCCGGATATTGATGCCTTTTTCCGCCAGCGCCTTGAATGCGCGCGCGGCCACGCCGGCATGGCTGCGCATGCCGACGCCGATCGCCGAAATCTTCACGACATCGGTCGCGCCGTGCAGACTGGAAAAGCCGATCTGCGGCTGCGCTTCGAATAAAATCGCTTGGGCCCGGGCGAAATCGGCGGCGGAAACGGTAAACGTGATATCGGTCACGCCCAAATCTTCGGACGCCACCTGAATGATCATGTCCACGTTGATATTGGCTTCGGCCAGCGGCATGAATATGGCGGCGGCGATGCCTGGGTGGTCCGCGACGCGGCGCAACGTAATCTGCGCCTCCTCCCGCGAGAAAGCGATGCCGGTGACCACTTGGCTTTCCACGATGTCCTCCTCGCCGCAAATCAACGTGCCCTGTTTGAAGCCGTCCGGATCGTCGAACGACGACCGGACGAATGTCTTGACCTTGTGCACCATGGCAAGTTCGACCGAGCGCACCTGAAGCACCTTGGCCCCGAGCGAGGCCATTTCCAGCATTTCCTCGAAGGCGATGCGATCGAGCCGCTTGGCTTTCGGCACGATCCGCGGATCGGTGGTATAGACTCCGTCGACATCGGTATAGATGTCGCAGCGGACGGCCCCGATCGCCGCCGCGACCGCCACCGCGCTAGTATCGGAGCCGCCCCGCCCAAGCGTGACGATGCGGCCGCTCTCCTTGTGAAGACCCTGGAAACCGGCGATCACCGCCACTTCCCCCCGGGCGGCAAAACCATCGAGAATCGCCGCGGCCCCAATGTGTTCGATCCGCGCCGAACCATGCTCGTTCGAGGTCAGAATCGGAATTTGCCAGCCTTGCCACGAACGCGCGGCAATTCCCTGTTCCTGCAGGACGATGGCGAGGAGACCGGCGGTCACCTGTTCGCCGGAGGCGACAACGGCGTCGTATTCGCGCCGGTCACAAAGCTGCGCGGCCTCCTCGCACCAGCCGGCGAGCTCGTTGGTCTTGCCGGCCATGGCGGAGACCACGACCGCAATGTCGTGGCCTTCGCCCCGCTCGCGCGCGATGTGCCTTGCAATATTACGAATGCGCTCTATGCTCGCGACCGACGTGCCACCGAATTTCATCACAAGATGGGCCATCGGGTCGAAATCGCCTCCCGCCGGGGCGGGTTTCTCGATCAAAAAAAATTAACGGCACCGCCGCCGCGCGGCCCCGCGCATAGATGCAAATGCCGGCACCTCAAGTCAATGGGAATTCGGCCGTGGCAAGTCGGGAAAAGCTCCACCGCGCTACGACAATCGATCCGGAGGCGGTCGCCCGTTTCGACCGGCTCGGCGCGCAATGGTGGGATCCGGATGGCCCGATGCGAGCGCTGCACAAGTTCAACCCGGTCCGCGTCGCCTATCTGCGCGAGCTTTTGGGCAAGCATTTTCCCCTCGAAGGAAATCCGCGCGATTGGCGTTCGCCGGCCGCGCTCCAGGGCCTGACGATCCTCGATATAGGATGCGGCGCCGGCATTCTCTCGGAACCCCTCGCCCGGCTCGGCGCCCGCGTGACCGCGATCGATCCGGCGCGGCGCAACATCGAGGCCGCCAAGGACCATGCCGCGAAAACAAACCTTGCCATCGATTACCGCTGCGTTGCCGCCGAGGAGCTCGCGGCCGAGGGCGCCCTCTTCGATGTTGTTCTCGCGATGGAAGTCGTCGAGCACGTGCGCGATGCTGGACGCTTCCTCGCTGAAGCCGCCGCGATGGTGCGGCCCGGCGGCATGCTTGCCGCCGCAACGCTCAACCGCACGTGGAAGAGCTTCGCTTTCGCGATTCTTGGCGCCGAATATGTGCTGCGCTGGGTGCCGCGCGGAACCCACAACTGGACTCAATTCGTCGCGCCGCGCGAACTCGCCAAGGCCTTGCGCGACGCCGGGCTGCGCATCAAGGATGAGACAGGGGTCGTCTACGATCCGCGGACCGGCAGATGGCGGCTCTCGCACGACATGGACATCAATTACGTCATGGCAGCCTGCCGTCCGGAATGACGCCGGATTTTGTTTGGAAAACAGTCCTCCGGCGAACGGCGAATAATACGCGCCGCGCACCGCGGCCGCTTGCGCGCCGTTCGCCCAAAGGGGGAGCAACGCCGGCGCCACGCGGTCAAAAACCTCTGTCCAATCGCCGTAGCCCGTTTGCCGAAACTGCCGCATCGCCGGATACCTCGTGGCCTTCCTCGAATTCCCGGCGAAGAAGCAGCAGGGCCGCCTTATTGTTGTTGGCGTGAAAAGAGGAGACGGGATCGCAAGCCAAGGCCGTGTCGAAGCCGCCAAATCTGTTCCATGGGCGTTGACGCTGGAACACGGGCAGCCGCGGCAAGCACCAAAGCTAACTTCCATGGAGCTTCCAAGGGGTCTTCACAAATGCGACGCGTAGATGAACGGCCGATCGCCGCTGCTCCTCCAGAAGTAGGCGAGGATGATCACACTTGCGATCGCCGCGTACGCACACCACAGCGAAGTGAACGCGTACTCCTTGACCGCCATGACAACCAGGAGAATCGTCAGGTTTGCCGCGCCGAAGATTACCATCGCCCTGACCTTCGAGAAAAACAGCGAGCCGCAGGTCGCCGCCACGTACAGCACCGCAACCGCTATGTTGTTGGTCGCTTGATTGATGTACACAATACTATTTCCCCTGACATAAACCTGGAACGGATACGCCGTCAGCGCCCACAATATATAGAGCGCCGTTGCTCCACCGAGCACGAGGAATGGCAGCATGCGCTTGCGGCTTTTTCTGTCAGGCTCGAACAGCAGCACGCTTAGCGGCAGCAGGAAAGGCAGGAGCCCCTGCGCATACAGCATGAACGCCGCGCCCATGCCGTGCGCCACCGCCGGCGAGAGAATCCCATCCAATCCCAGCCAGACGAATCCTTCGATGAACTGATGAACGGCGAATAGCGAGGGCAGCGCCGCGAAAAGCAGTTCCCGCGTGTGCTTCACTTGCGTCAATGTGACGACGCCGACCGAGCCCAGAACTCCGCTGCCAACAAAGTTCGCGGTTGCTGAAAAACACACGGCTCGTCTCCTCCCTTGCGAGGATTGCACTTGTCATCGCCGAACGCAAAGCACTTGTGTAGGATGCGATCGGATTTTTTGCGGGGGATGAGACCTCAGCTAATTTTCGCTTAAAAGCCGCATCGAAGTGCGACTGAACTTCAACCGTGGGAATCTGCGACGTATTGATAGCACGGACAAATCCGCGTTGGAAAAGCGCCTTGGCACTACATTTTCATTGTCCGTTCTTTGGATTTAAACTCCCGTCTTCGGACGGGAAGAGGCTTTAGCCGTTTTTTTTATAGGCTGAGTGCCCGACTCAAAAGACAACTTTCGCGCGAGTCGTCTGAGCGCGATCTGGATGCAGGCCGGTGCGACGAAGGCGGCGAGGGTCTCGGCGAGATTTTCGTGGTCCTTAGCGAGGCGGCGATTGCGGCCGAACCAAGAGAAAGTTCGCTCGACGACCCAGCGGCGCGGCAGGACAACGAAGCCTTGCAGGTCGTCGCCGCGCTTGACGATTTCGAGGCGCGGCGCAGGAATTTTGACGACGGCGGCTTCGAGTTGCCAGGCGCCTGGCTTCGCGCAAAAGATTGCCGCGATCGTAAACTAAAGAGCCGGTTTGGCCAGCCCGCTCGCTCGGCCTCGTCATAGGCGGCGAGCGCGTCACCCGCGCGTCCGAGATCTTGCAGCGCCATGCCCCGGTTCGACTAGGCCTCCGGATAGGCGGGATTGCGTTCCAAGGCAGGATCGAACTATTCTAGCGCCGGGGAATTTTGCTTGGCGGAAAGATAAACCAATCCGGCAAGGTTGCATCTGAGATGGATTATCTCGCACGCGGCATCCATGGCGCGAAGACAGGCGAGCGCCTCGCCGATCTGACCGGCCTCCAAAAACCCAATCGCTCGATGGACGCTCTTATCGATCGTCGCATTCAAAGGCGGCCGCCTTGTTGCGCCGCGCCTCCCTCGCGAATGCTTCAGCGGGATGAATGCCATGGCGCCGGTTTTCGTCGCCGGGATCAAGAGGCGCATGGCCTTGCGCGGGGCCGGAAGGCACGAGCCTGCGGCCGGAAACCTCGCCGCCTGATGACAACGCCGCTTCCCTTGGGCTATAAACCGTTGAATCGCGAACGTTATTCGCCGCTAACGGCGAACCGGCCCGCGCCCTTTCGATGGCAAGCCGATGGCGGATCTTTCCCTCACGCTCAGCCCGCAAACGCCAGCCGATCTCGCGGCTATCGAAAAGCTCGACGAGCGCGCTTTTGGGCCGGGCCGGTTCGCCCGGTCGGCGTACAGGCTGCGCGAAGGGGTCGACCCGGACTACGCCTTGTCCTTCGTCGCGAGGGTCGGCACCTTGCTGGTCGGCGCCAACCGGATGACGCCAATTTTCTGCGCCAACCGGCCGGCGCTGCTCTTTGGCCCGCTGACCGTCGATCCGCCATTTCGCGCGGGCGGAATCGGCGAAGAGCTGGTGATGAAATCGCTTGACGCCGCGCGGGCGGCTGGGCACGGATTGGTTCTGCTCGTCGGCGACATGTCTTACTATGGCCGGATGGGTTTCGCGCCGGTGCCGCCGGGCCGGCTCGTTTTCGCGGGGCCGGTCGATCCGGAGCGTCTGCTCTATTGCGAACTCGTCGAAGGCGCCTTCGAAGGCGTGCAGGGAAAGGTGCGGCGGGCAAGGTAGCCCCGCTACTCGTTGAAGCCTCCGCGCTGTCGCGCGGGATCGTTCGCGACGATCCCATGAGCACCCTCGATCATCAGGTTGCGGCGGCCGAAGTTTCCGGCCTGGTCACACCTCGTGTGGTAACGGCATGCTTGGCGGAACACGTAAAATTTATCATCCCTATCTGTAACCAAACGGCGCCCCAGGCGAATATCAGCTTGTGGGCGTAATGCCGGGCCACGGATCCGGCGCCCGTTCCAACGAAAGGTCGCACAAGGCCATGCAAACCCGCTCGTCCCATGTCCGTCGCCACGCCTTACGCACGGCAAGCACCGCCCTCGGGCTCTTTCTAACCGTGCTTGGTGCCGCCGTCTTCTTCCGTCTTGCGAGTCCGGCGGCGGTGGAGCTCGCCGGGCCTATCAATCCGCCGCTCTCCGGCCTGCCGAGTTCCACCCCCAGCGGAACCGGCAGAGCTGTTTTTGCCGGCGGTTGTTTCTGGGGCGTTCAGGCGGTGTTCCAGCATACCTTGGGCGTGACGAGCGCGGTCTCGGGTTATGCGGGCGGCACGCCGGCCGCCCCCAGCTACGAGCAGGTCAGCTCTGGCGCCACCGGCCACGCCGAATCTGTCGAGATTACTTTCGATCCGAAGCAGATCTCCTACGGCCGCCTGTTGCAGATCTATTTTTCGGTGGCGCACGACCCGACACAGTTGAACCGGCAGGGGCCCGATGGGGGCACACAGTATCGCTCCGAGATTTTCGCCGCGAGCGACGCCCAGCGGCGCGCCGCCGAGACCTATATCGCGGAACTCGAAAAGGCGCGTGTCTTCCCGCGCCCGATCGTGACCAAGGTGGAACGGCTGAAGGCTTTTTATCCGGCCGAATCCTATCATCAGGACTATGCCACGCTCCATCCAGACAGCCCCTACATCGCGCGCTACGACCTGCCGAAAATCGCCAATTTGAAAAAGCTCTACCCGGAGTTTTACCGCGAGCAGGCGGTGCTCGTGGGTGGCGACCACCGGTAAACTAGGAAACAGGAGTCCCGAAAATGTTGCGGCGCGATTTATTGGCGATGTTGGCACTGGCGGCGGCCGGCGGTTTCGTCTTCCCCACTTGGCTCCTCGCCGAAGCGGAGGAGTTGCAGGTGACGAAGACCGACCAGGAATGGCGGCGGTTGCTCACGCCGGCCCAGTATCAAGTGCTCCGGCATGAGGCCACGGAGCCGGCCTTCAGCAGCCCGCTGCTTGGCGAGCATCGCAAGGGCGTCTTCGCCTGCGCCGGCTGCGAGCTTCCGCTTTTCAAGTCGGAGACCAAGTTCGACAGCGGGACCGGCTGGCCGAGCTTTTGGAGTCCGATCGAGGGCGCGGTCGGCACCAAAACCGACCGGAGTTTTCTGATGGACCGCACCGAGGTGCATTGCCGGCGTTGCGGCGGCCATCTCGGCCACGTCTTTAACGACGGCCCGCCCCCGACCGGCCTGCGCTACTGCATGAACGGCGTTGCCCTGAAATTCCTACCCGAAGGGAGCTGAGGGTTCGACCTGAGCGGCCGGGCCTTCCTTGCGATCTTTGCGGCCGGCGGCTCCGCGCCGCGCCTTGCGCCGGAGCGAATTCGCGGACGCTAGATGGACGACGAGAACCGGAAACAGGCGATGAGCGAAATTCGCGCGGCAGACTCAGAATTGCACTTGCGGCGCCGGCGCCGGCTGCTCGTTGAACGGCACACCCGCGTGACCCGGTTGACCCATTGGATCAATCTCTTGTGCGTGACGGTGCTGCTGATGAGCGGTCTGCAGATTTTCAACGCCCATCCGGCCCTTTATTGGGGGCAATCCGGTTCCGATCCTGAGCGGGCGGCGTTCGAGATCGGGGCGGATGATTCGGGCGGCGGCCCTTCGGCGGGTTTCGCCCGGATCGGCTCATCGACATTCAACACGACCGGGATCCTCGGCGTCTCCCGCGACGCCGGCGGCGAGGCCGTGCGGCGCGGCGTCCCGCGATGGGTGACGCTTCCTAGCTGGCGCGATCTCGCCTTGGGACGAAGGTGGCATTTCTTTTTCGCTTGGGCATTTGTCGCGAACCTCTTGGTTTATCTCGCGGCCGGACTCGCCGGCGGGCATTTTTGGCGCGATCTGCTGCCGGGCCGCGAGCAGTTGCGGCCGCGCGCGCTTCTCCAGGATATCGCCGATCACCTCCGGCTGAAATTTCCGCGCGGCGCGGCGGCGCGGCATTACAATCCCCTCCAGAAGCTGACCTATCTCGGCGTGATCTTCGTGCTGTTGCCCGTGATGATCCTGACCGGCCTCGCGATGTCGCCCGGGATGGACGCGATCGTGCCCTGGCTCGTCGACCTGTTTGGCGGCCGCCAATCCGCGCGGACGATCCATTTCATCGCGGCCGGCCTGATGGTGCTGTTCGTGTTCGTGCATGTCGCGATGGTGCTTCTCGCCGGACCGCTGAACGAGCTGCGCGCGATGATCACCGGAAGATTTGCGATTTTCGTCGAGGACGATCATGAGTAACGTTCGTCTCCCCCGGCGCAGGTTTCTTGCGCTTGGGGCGGCAAGCCTCGGCGGCATACTGCTCGCCGGCTGCGACCGGCTCTCCGAGGCCCCGGATTTCCGGGAATTTCTTGCCTCGGCCGAGTGGCTGACCTATCGCGTCCAGCGGATGCTCGGCGGCCGGCACGCGCTCGCCCGCGAATTCACCGCCGCCGATGTGTCCCCGGTGTTCAAGGTGAATGGCACAAGGATGCCCGAGGGCGAGGAATACGCGGCCTTGCGGGAAGGCAATTTTGCCGATTGGCGGCTGCGTGTCGATGGGCTGGTCGTCAACCCTCTGGAGTTGTCGCTTGCGGATTTACAGAAGCTCCCGCAGCGGACCCAGATCACGCGCCATGACTGCGTCGAAGGGTGGAGCGTCATCGGCAAATGGCAGGGCGTGCCACTCGCGGTTCTGCTTCAGCGCGCCACGCTTCTCCCCGCCGCCCGGTTCGTGGTCTTCCACTGCGCCGACGTTCTCGAACAAACGCTCGACGGCACCGGGCAGTATTACGAAAGCATCGATCTGATCGACGCTTTTCATCCGCAAACCATTCTTGCCCACAGTCTCAATGACGCTCCGCTTTCCGCCGGTCACGGTGCCCCGCTGCGGCTGCGGGTCGAGCGGCAGCTTGGCTACAAGCACGCCAAATATGTGATGCGCATCGAGTTGACCGGCCGCCTCGACGGGTTCGGGCGCGGCAAGGGCGGGTTCTGGGAAGATCGCGGGTACGAGTGGTATGCCGGGATCTGAACGGGACGTACCGCGGAACATATGACGCGCTCCCGCGTTTATCGCGAAATGGCCTTACGCTCCAATCGTGATGCCGCACAACAGCCATAACCCTCCTGCATCGCCACAAAAGCCAACCGGTATCGGCAATTCACGCAAAGATGATTATTCTTGACAGCGCGCCTAGGGGAGGAGGACCTTGCCCGCCAAGCCAAGGCGCCCATCGAAGTCCCGGCCGGAGGGGAGGCAAATATGGCGCGATTGTCTTCGGCCTTTCCGGCCGCGCCGCGCGAGCCTTGCTCTTTAAGCAGGCGCTTGTTCGAAACGAGGCGCCTTTTCCTGGACCTCGCCTGCCCGCTCAGCGCCGAGGATATGACCGTCCAGGCGACGGACGACGCCAGTCCGGCCAAATGGCATCTTGCACATACGACTTGGTTCTTCGAGACCTTCGTTCTCGCCGGCTATCTCAACGGTTATGAGCCGTTCGACGAGACATTCAACTATTGCTTCAATTCCTATTACGAATCTCAAGGGCCGCGGCAACCGCGCGGCAAGCGCGGTCTCCTCACGCGGCCGTCGAGCGATCGGATCGTCGCCTACCGCGCTTATGTCGACGCCGGGCTCGAAAAGCTTCTTTCGGGCGATGTGGCCCCGGGATCCGAGCTGGCGCGGATTATCGAGGTTGGCATCAATCACGAGCAGCAGCATCAGGAGTTGATGCTGACCGACATTCTCGCGCTGTTCGCGGCAAATCCGCTGCGGCCGGCCTACCGGGCGCCGCGCCCGCGCGCGGATCAGCGTGAGCCGGAGCCTCTGCGCTGGATCGAATATTCCGGCGGGATCCATGAGATAGGTCACGGCGGCGAGGGCTTCGCGTGGGACAATGAGGCGCCGCTCCACGACCAATTGCTCGCTCCGTTCCGTCTCGCCGACCGCCTTGTCACGAATGCGGAATGGCTCGCGTTCATCGAGGACGGTGGCTATCGAACCTTCGCGCTCTGGCTTGCCGATGGCTGGACGATCGTCAATCGGGAGGCCTGGCGGGCGCCGCTCTATTGGGAGGAGCGCGACGGGCAATGGCTCGCCATGTCGCTCGAAGGCATCCGGCCGATCGATCGCGCGGCCCCAGTCGCGCATGTAAGCTATTACGAGGCGGACGCTTTCGCGCGCTGGGCAGGCCATCGGCTTCCAACCGAATTCGAATGGGAGGTTGCGGCGAAGGGTATCGAGGCGACGGGAAACACGCTCGCCTCGGGTGCGCTGCGGCCGCTGCCGGCCGCTTCGGGCCAGGACGGGAGTCCCCGTCAAATGTTCGGCGATGTTTGGGAATGGACCCAGAGTGCTTATCTGCCCTATTCAGGCTACCGCGCGCCGCCGGGGGCGCTTGGCGAATACAACGGCAAGTTCATGGTCGGCCAGCAGGTTTTGCGCGGCGGTTCCTGCGCGACGCCGGAGGGGCACGCGCGCGCGACCTATCGCAATTTCTTCTATCCCCACCAGCGCTGGCAGTTCATGGGGCTGCGCCTTGCCTCGGAGATCGAATGATGCGGACGAGCAACAAAGCCCTGCGCCTACCCGATGTCATTGCCGGCTCGGACCGCGAGTTCGCCGGGAGCGTGATCGCGGGTCTGTCAAAGCCGCGCAAAAGCCTGCCTTGCCGCTTTTTTTATGATGCGCGCGGCAGCGAATTGTTCGAAGAAATTTCCCGGCTGCCGGAATACTATCCGACCAGAACCGAGATCGCGATTCTCGACGCCCATGCGGCGGAGATCGCGAGCCGCGTGGATGACGGCGCGGTTCTCGTCGAGTTCGGCTCGGGCTCAAGCCGCAAGACGGAGATTTTGCTCGGCTGCTTGCCGCGACTGCGCGCCTATGTGCCTATCGACGTGTCCGAAAGCGCCCTTGAGGAGGCGAAGCGGCGCCTGATCAAGCGCTTTCCGGCGCTCGCCGTCCGGCCCATCGCCGGCGATTTCTCGCGGCTGCTCGGTTTCCCGCCGGACCTCGCCAAAGCCCAAAAATTGGGTTTCTTTCCTGGCTCGACGATCGGCAATTTCTCGCCATTTGCCGCCCGAACGTTGCTCGGCGCCATGCGGCGCTTGCTGGCGCCAGATGGTCGGCTCATTGTCGGCGTTGATTTAAAAAAGGACGCCCGCCGGCTGGTCCGCGCCTACAATGACGCGGCCGGCGTTACCGCGGCCTTCAATCTCAATCTTTTGGCGCGGATCAACCGCGAGCTCGAAGGCTCGTTCGATCTCGACGGCTTCCGCCACGAGGCGATTTACGATCCCCGCGAGGGCCGCGTCGAGATGCACCTTGTCAGCATTAGGAATCAAGCGGTGAGAATCCGGGGCCTGTGGTTTCAATTTTCCGCCGGCGAAACCATCCATACCGAGAACTCCTACAAATATTCCATCGGCCAATTTCAAGATATCTCCTGCTCGGCGGGATGGCTGCCGGGCCGCGTTTGGACCGATGGCGGAATTTTCTTCAGCGTGCATGAACTGATCTCCAGCAGCGGCGGAACAGCGGTGATCTAACGCATTTTCTTAACGCGCGCCGGCAGCAGCATCGCTGGTGCGAGCGTGGACAACGACGCACGTTTGCATCAAGGTCGCTGGTGCTTCGGGAAAACGCCGATGCACACATCTCAGAACTTTGCCGATGGCCAGAGAAGCGGCCCGATTTACTTCGGGAGCATTTCGGCGGGGCGCACGAAATCCTCGAGCCAGGCGAAACAGCGATCCACCGCCATGGCGAGCAGTGCGACGATGGCGGCGCCTTCCAAGACATACGCGGGGTTCGACGCGGAAAGTCCCTCGATGATGGGCGAACCCAGCGATAAAGCGCCCGCCGCCGATCCGATCGCCGCTGTTCCGATATTGATGATGACCGCATTGCGAACACCGGCGAGAATGAAAGGAAACGCGAGCGGCAGTTCGATTCGCCATAAGACATCCCGTGGCGCGAAGCCCATTCCCGTCGCGGCGTCGCGGACGGCGGCGGGCACGGCATGGAGGCCCGTCACCGTCGCCTCGAGGACTGGAAAAATGGCATAGAGGCACAGCGCCGCAACTGCCGGGGCCGCGCCATAGCCCAGTACCGGGATGGTGAGCGCGAGCACCGCGACCGGCGGAAAAGTCTGTCCGACGGCGGCTATCGCGCTGACCATCGCGGCAAATTCCCGTCCGCTTTCGCGCGTGACGAAAACCCCTAGGCCGGTCCCGGTCGCGGCGGCGGCGAGGCTCGAGAGCGCGACAAGCTCCATATGTGCAAGCGTGAGTTCAACGAAGCTCGCGCGGGTGTAGACCGGGCGCGGATCGTCCGGAAAAAGCGCCCGCATGAGCGGCCCGGCCGCCGGCATCAAGAAGATGGCGGAGACCAATAAAAGCGCAATCCACTGCCCCGGCCGGCGCCCCCAGCGGATCAAAGCGGCAAGCAGTCTAGCCATGTCATACCAACTATGAGGAAACGGTGATCACTCATTCTACTCTCGAATTGCGTTTCCAATTTGAGCCACGCCCATCGTCCTGGACTTTCCTTCAGCGTGCCCGGGATTTCAATGAGTTGAGGGGGAGTTTCGGGGACAGGGCCTGGGCGGGGAAGGCGCTTGCTTGAGGAGGATTTGCGGCGGCGAGGATTGTCCGCGGCGCGGATAGGCCGGGGGCAAACGGCGGCCCCGCCCGGCGGCCGTGCTTTTTGATCGGGATAGGCCGCCGCCACGCCGCCGCCACGCCTGTTTTAACGGAAAGCGCCGCGGCCAAACCCGGCGCCGCCAAAAGGGCGGACGGCTCACCGGCGTTGGCCGGATGCGTGTCCTCCGGATTGAAGCCCTTGGTTTTCAGATTGCCGGGCATGGCCTCGTCCCGAGCGAAGGCGAAGGGCCGATGGTCCAGCGCCGGCGTGAGCTTGCCGGCGTGGCGGCGCTTATGGCTTGAAGGCGACGCCCTTGAACGTGACGTCCGCCGACGCGCGATGGGCCGAAGTCGCGCCGGGTTTACGACACGGCGACGCGAATGAACCCGCGGCAATTGAAATGCGCGTTTGCGCCATGGACGCGCGTTGCGATCCTTCGCCAGGCTCGGGAGATCAAAGATAAGTTCGATGCGGTGTTGCGCGCGGCGCGGTGGGACGGCTGTTGGTGCGGCCCGGCATTTTCCGGCAAAAGCCATTGCCTCGGGCGCGGGAACGTGACGAAGCCCAGGGGCTGCAATGGCGCAATGGTTCGGCGGCCTCGCCAGGAACACCCGGAAATCATGCAAACGGCGCACAAGCAAGGGGCTGAAACATTTTTTGGCGACCCCGCCAAGATCCGCTCCGATCGCCACGCCGGGCGCAGGGGAGACGAGACGTGACTAACCTTGGTGCATCGTCAATGCGCTGCGCTGGCCTCTTTCGCTATTCTTTTCAGCGCGGCTTTGTCGGCGTCGGTGAGGGCGGCGGAAACCGGGCAATCTGGCTTGAGGATCGCATCGACGAGACCGGGAGCTCGCGCGCCGGTGGCGTTGATGCGACGATGATTGGCGAGACCGAGCACGATATACCGAGCGTCTTTGTCGCCGGAGCAGGCGAGGCTCTTGAGTTGATCCGCCAAGGATTTCTTATATGCGGTTTTGTCCACGCGCCCCTTTTCGAGGGTCTCACTCAATGTCGCCTCCGGGCCAAAAATGTCCGGGTTCAACTCCTCGATGCGTATCAGCGCGTCTTCACGGTTTTCGCCTTCGGGCACGTCTTTCATGATCATCGCCTTGAGGGCGGCAAACTCGTCCTTTGAAATTCCGCTTTCTTTCAGATCGTCCTCGAAGACGGTGGTCAACGAGGCATCTTCGAAGTTTGCCCGCCACATTGCCGCGCCACTCATATCCGTGCCGGCAAGTGTCGATCCTTTAAAATTCGCGCCCTGAAGCTGCGCTAGCCGGAGCGACGCGCCCTGAAGCTGCGCCTCGCCGAGCCCCGCGCCCTGAAGCTGCGTGCCGTCGAGCGACGCACCCTGAAGCTGCGCCTCGCCGAGCCCCGCGCCCTGAAGC
>JBATYB010000092.1:0-1867 GCA_049673825.1 Methylocella sp.
GTGCCGGACGCCGCCGCCCATCACGCGCTTCGCCTATGCCGCGCGATGGGCGGGCCAAGCCGCCAGCGTTGGCCGCGCGATGGGCCGCGAGCTCGCCGCGCTCGGCATCAACCTCAACTTCGCGCCCGTGCTCGATATTCACACCAACCCCAAAAATCCGGTGATCGGCGAACGCGCATTTGGGCAAACGGCGGACTCCGTGATCGCGGCGGCGTTGCCTTTCATGGAGGCCATGCAACGCGAGAAAATCATCGCGTGCGGCAAGCATTTTCCGGGGCATGGCGATACCAGCATCGATTCGCATCTAGGCCTGCCCTCGCAGGCGCCCGGCCTTGATGCGCTGCGCGCGCGTGAGCTCAAACCCTTCGCCGCCGCGATCGACGCGGGGCTTTCCATGATCCTGCTGGCGCATATGCTCTATCCCGCCGTCGATCCGGACGCGCCGGTCGCGCTCTCGCGCCGATTCGCGACCGGGATTCTACGCGAGGAGCTTGGTTTTGCGGGAGTAGCCATCTCCGACGATATTGGCATGGGCGCGATGAAGGGGCTTTTCGATAGCCCGGACTCCGCGGTGCGCTTGATCAAGGCGGGCTGCGACATGGTGATGGTCTGCGCGCATTTCACCGGCACCGGCCGCGCCAGGGGTTTTGCGCAAGCAATTCTTGCGGCGGCCGAGGACGGCCGCTTGGCCCCGGCCCTTTTGGCGCGTTCCCGCGCGCGCATCGAAAACCTGCTCGCCCGGGTGCCTATGAACGAAGTGAAACTTTTGCCGGAAAGCGTGTTCCGCGCCGATACCAACGCTGGCGCGCTCTACGACGCCGCGACCGTCGAGGTCGTCTAGCGGCGTGAAGGCCGTCTGCTTCATCGGCCGGCTTTTGGCAGGTCCGTGGGCCGGTCCGTGTTGAAGCTTTTGTTATGCCGCGATTCCTTCAACCGTCAAACGATGCACATCGGTGCGATCGCTCGCATGTTCGAAAGTGATCGCACACACATTGCCATCGGCATCCAGGTCTAGGACTGTGTTTTCATCAAGGTCCTTGGACTGGGCAATATCGCGGTCGCGAAACTCGATGTACAGAGTGTCGGTATCCGGAAAGTATTGAACTTTCATGGTCTGTATCCTCGATCGAAGAATGCATTATGCACGGTCTCCCGATCCGGCAACAGGATAACGCGAAGGTATCGGCCTTCCATCTCTTCAATTTTCGCCCAGCGGCGGACGCGCCCATCAGCCTGGACACACTCCCGCTCCGGGAATGCGATGACGCGTAAAATCCATTCGTCCTGGATTATCACACGGTCGGGACGAGAGCGAATTGCTTCAAAATACTTTGTAACTTTCACGGTGCGAGCTTCCTTGCGGCCCCGACGGGACGTGCCGCGCGAGCGCCCGCTGACGTTGCAAATCAACCATCACCATGGATCGCGCGCTAAGGCCCCTCAGCCGGAAACCGTATGAAACAGGCCTTACCGTTTCACCAGCTCCGCGATCTGCCCGTCGAACCACGCGAGGTCTTCTTTCCAGGTGGCATTGTCCGGCGAGAGTTTTGTCAAGCGCGCCATGATCGCCTGGCCTTGCCGAAAAAAATCGAGCGAGCTTGCTCTGTCGCCGGATAGCCGATGCACCAACCCGAGCCTGCCAAAGCTGACCGCGAGATCGCGCTGCCAGCCCGCATTGCCGGGGTCGGATTTCGCTAGCCGGTCCATTATCGCGTGGTCGTTCTGATAGGATTTCAGCGCGCCCGCGAGATCGCCCTGCGCGACCTGCACGTCGCCGATCATTGCGTAGGCCACTGACAGATCGCTCTGCCAGCCCGCATGGCCGGGGTCGGATTTCGCCAGCCGGTCTACGATGGCGAGGCTGTCC
>JBATYB010000093.1:0-2555 GCA_049673825.1 Methylocella sp.
GGCGTACAGGCACCGTTTTTTTGCGCGGATGACGCAGGACGAGGTGGCGTCCCAGATTCGCATGCTTCGCGAAAAACGGGGACTTCGGCAGACCGATCTCGCTAAGCAGGCAAAAATGAAACAACCATTCGTGTCTCGCATTGAGCAATCCGAACACGCAGGCTGGAATTTTCAAACATTGCTACGCCTGGCCTCTGCCTTGGATGCCAGGTTGCATATTTCCTTCGAGCCTATGGAGAATGTCATCCGTCAATACGAACAGGAAGAGAGCATACAAGAAACGTCTGCAACCATCAACGTCAACAGCATTGGTAGGAGCAGCCCCAATCAGATAGATATGCGATCCATCGCGGTAGGTAGTTTTTCCTTGGTTCCAGACATTCATTCATCTGAGGCTGAGTTGCTTTACAATTGCGCCCGTCGAGACAGTTTGTCGGGAACTTCTGGAGGCGTCACTGGCGCGGTTGCGTGATGACTGTAATAGCACCAACAACGCCTTATGGATATACGATTTTTTGCGATGATCTGCGCCAAGAAGCAAATGGTAAATTGATCTATATCGGCGTCTATACGGCTGACATGATTATTTTTGGTACTCCTCCGATGTTGCTTCCTACATTTGTGGCGGCAATAACTTATCGGGAAAGGCCCGGCGAAAGTGACGTTCCTGTGAAGATAAAAATGTTTTTACCCGGCAGCGATGCTGCCGCCGCCGAACTTGATTTGCCTGTTGCAGTCATGCGGTCAGCGCAATTTGGCGCTGAAACCGAGGGCGAGGATCGCATATATTCAGCATTTGTATCAATCCGAGCCTCGCCCCTTTTAGTGCGCCAAGGTGGCTTAATCAAAATGCGGGCTTATCGTGGCGATGATGAAATACGCCTTGGTGCTTTGGCAGTAAAATTCCAAGCACCGCTAGGAACCCTGCCAACATAGGACACTCGGCTGGTGATCTTAGGACACTTGGCGCCAATTTAGGGCAGCACCGCCCCTTGATTGCGGCGTTTTCGCTGCCGGGGCGGCCGGCGTCCGCAAACCGGATGGCGGCGGGGCCGCCCCTGCTCGATCCCACGGCGGCGGCGCGCGGATGGGCTGCCCCAAGCGATGCGACCCGTTGCAACGCCTGGGAGAATTCGTCGCGGCGGCACCAGGCGTTGGCACGATTTTGATCGCGCCGATCCCGTGTTCGCGCAAAACGCGGCGGCGCACGCAAGCGAGCGCCCTGACCAACAGGACGAGAAAATCCGCCGCAGGATGGAAGGTACGAACCATGCGCCTCGATCGTTCACGGAGAGCCATTGCCGTCGGCCACCTGGCGCTTGCGGCGAGACGCCCCTGGCGGCGGCCGTTTGCACGCAACCTCAGCCCAGGCTCTCGGCCCGCGTTGACAGACAATTCAGCCGCCCCTAGGGTACGGCTTTCCCGCATCCTTGCCGGACTCGCGCGGGCTTCCATGCCCGAGCGGCGCACGGAGATGGGCGGGGAGCCCCGTGAGGCAGGACATGACGAGCTTTATCCATGCTCCGGCAACCCGGCCGGTTCCAATCCCACTCCGCGAGATCTTCCCTTGGGCCGCATTCGCCGGAGTTCTCGCGCTCCTCTTGATCTATTTCGTCGGGGCTGAGCAAGGCGCGACGGCGCTGATTTCCGGCCATTATGTCCATGAATATGTGCATGACGGGCGCCATCTCCTGGCCTTCCCCTGTCATTAGAGGGACAGGCGCGTGGTCAGCGGTCTCCTTCTGCGCGGCCTGCTCGCCGGCATCCTCGCGGGTCTTCTTGCGGCGGGCTTTTCATTTCTCGCGGGCGAGCCTTCGATTGAACGCGCCATTGCCTTTGAGGCCGCCATGGAGCAGACAGCCGCGCAACCCGCCCAGCCTGAAATCGTAAGCCGGAGCGTGCAGCGCGGCGCCGGACTCTTGACCGCCTATATTGTCTATGGCGCCGCCATCGGCGGCCTTTTCAGCTTGGTTTTCGCGCTCGCTTATGGGCGGGTGAAGGGTTTCGATCCGAAAGCGCTTTCGGCGCTCCTGGCCTTTGCCGGCTTTGTCGCGATGGTGCTCGTGCCGGAGCTGAAATATCCGGCCAATCCGCCGGCGATCGGCGCGCCGGAGACGATCGGCGCGCGCACCGCGCTTTATTTTGCCATGCTCGCGATTTCCCTCCTCGCCATGATCCTTGCCGCGACGCTCGCGCGGGCCTTTTTGGCAAGGCTCGGCTCCTGGAACGGCGCGCTTGTTTCGGCCGCCGTCTTTGTCGCGGTGGCGGGGTTGGCTGCCCTGGCGCTTCCCCCGGTCGATGAAGTTCCAGTCAATTTTCCGGCGAGCGTCTTGTGGAATTTTCGCCTGGCGTCCATCGGCGCGCGCGCGGTCTTGTGGGCGGCGCTCGGGCTAACCTTCGGCGGCATGGCGCAAATTTGGCTTTGCGGCGGGAAGCCACGCCGCGCTTAACCTTCCGCGGCATTAAACTTGCTCGCACAGTCAAACGGGATGATCGCCGCATGCTCCGGGACACCATCGCCTCCGCCGGAGAGCATTTTCTGATTGGCCTTCGAC
>JBATYB010000094.1:0-3010 GCA_049673825.1 Methylocella sp.
ACCATTCGATGGCGCCGGTCCGCAAATCCTGTTCGATGCTGCCGGTACGGGCGATCCGCTGCGCGCGCGCCAAATGGTCCGCGCTGCGCCGGAGCCGCTCCGCCAAATAATTATCCACGGTCACGCCCAGCAGGCCGAGCGCGGCGATGAGAACTATTACCGTGGCAATCGCGATGGCGAGGATGTTTGGGGCGATGGCATGGACGGGCACCGCGATAAGCGGGTCGGGCACCAGAGTGACGGCCGCCATGGCCGTGAAATGAAGTCCGGCAATCGCCAGGATGAGCAGCACCACGGCCAGGAGGCGGCCTTGCAGGGCCGGTCCCCAGGACAAGACACGCATCGCGGCGGCGGCGAAGGTCATGGCAATGGCGATCGACGCCAGGACATAGCCGGCGTCCCAGTGCAGTTGGGCGGGCGCCCGCAACGCGGCCATGCCGATAAAGTGCATCGCGGCGATGCCCGCCCCGATCATGGCGCCGCCCTCCTCCGGATCCGCATACCGGTGCACGACAGACATCCCGAGCCAGACGGTTCCTATCGCGGCCAAGAACGAAATTGCGGTCAAACCGGCATCGTAGCTTATGGGGAATCCCGGCTCAAAGGCCAACTCGGCGATGAAATTGGTGGCCCACACGCCCGCGCCGAAGACCGTGGCCGCCACGAACAACCAGGGAAGGGGTCGGTCCCTCGCCGCGTCATTGGCGCGAACGAAAAGATTCACGGATATCAAGCAAGTGGCAATGCAAATCAATCCGGCGAGGGAGACGAGCCTGAGATCACATTGTTCGGTAAGACAGGCATATACACGCAGCATCGTGCATCCTTGCTCGGTCCGGGTCGTGGTTCCGGCGCCGCCCGCGCCGGATGAGCGAAATTGCTTAGACAATAGATTCTGACGAGCTGCCGGTATTCGGCACTCTTCGCCTGTTCTCCTCGCATGTGTGTCACACGGCGGTTGCGTTTCGATGTTCCGGAAGGTGCAAGTTTTACGTTTTTGGCCGATTGCGCGGCCGGCCCTGTCCAGGGCTCCGAACCCGGATTAACGACACTTAAACGTTTGCCGGAAAATCCGATTCGGCGTTCGATTTCTTTATCGAACAAAGCTCGATCGAGGCGGAGCCGGAAAAATCGCCTAGGCGAACTCAACGCCGATTTTCGTAGCTTTCCGCCAAGTCACGCGGCAATCGCGGACGGATGCGTGGTCAAGCATAAGATCAAATGAGTCCGGAATGCCGATGGGACTTTCCACGATGAGGCAGGCGCCCCGGTCCGACAGGTTGCGGACCGTACAATCGATCGTCGCCTCGTGACCTTTGAAGGCGATGCGCGCATTCTTGAGAGCGCGGTGGCGCGCTACGTTTCGGCGCTCTTGCGGCGGCTGTTCCATCGTTCGATTTGCCGGCGCTGACATCGCGGCTTCTTTCCATCGTTTCAAAATACTATGCCGGAAGACCGTTAGGCTTTGGTGTTTCGGGACGCGCAATTTTTACCTTGTTGGCTGGGCGAGCCGCCGCCCGGCGCGATCGCCGAGCGTTAACCGCTTCGCTCGCAAATGCGCAAAAGTTTTATTTTAATAGGATCCGCGAACTGGCGTTCCGCTTGCCGGCGAGCATGCTCCAGCCGAGCATTTCGGTTGACTTCCGGCGTCAAAGGCACCATTTAGAATTGTCCGCTTTAATTGTGGATGTTGGCGTTTTGGCCGCGTGACGAACGTTTGCCGTTCTCCTTGCCTCACGTGCAACCTGATTTCCCTCGATTGCCCAGGCCACGTGGGGCGTCGCCCCAAAATTCCGTTGCCGCCGCGCCGGATTTCCCGGCTCGCGCCACGCCTCAAAGAAAGACCAACAATTGACCGATTTCTCCCGGCTCGGCCTCGCCGCGCCGCTTCTGCATGCTCTGACTAAAGAAGGTTACTCGCATCCAACGCCGATCCAGGCACAAGCAATTCCACCCATCATGGCGGGCCGCGATCTCATCGGCATTGCCCAGACCGGCACCGGCAAGACCGCGGCCTTCGCCTTGCCTATCCTGCATAATCTTGCGGCCCACCCGCGGCCGGCTCCGCGCAACGGCTGCCGCGTGCTGGTTTTAAGCCCGACGCGCGAATTGGCGAGCCAGATCGCCGAAAGCTTCCGGAGCCTTGGCGCGGGCCTTCCGTTGTCGATCGCCGCCGTCTTCGGCGGCGTGCCGCATGGCGCGCAAATCAAGGCGCTGACGCGCGGCCTCGACGTTCTGGTCGCGACCCCAGGCCGCCTCGAGGATCACCTCGACGCCGGCGCGGCGCGCCTCGGCGACACCGAATTCTTCGTCCTCGACGAGGCCGATCGCATGCTCGATCTCGGTTTCGTCAAGGCGATCCGGCGGATCATCGGCACCCTTCCAAAACGCCGGCAGAACCTGTTTTTCTCGGCGACGATGCCAAACGAAATCGCCAGGCTCGCGGGCGACCTTCTCGTCGATCCGATCGAGGTGTCCGTGACTCCGGTGGCAAAACCCGCCGACCGCGTCAACCACCAGGTCATGCTCGTTGAAACGAGCCGCAAGCGCGATCTTCTCGTCGAGCTTTTCGGCGATGCGCGAATGACCCGGACGCTCGTTTTCACAAGGACAAAGCGCGGCGCCGACAAAGTCACCCAGCATCTCGATCACAGCGGGATCGCGGCTTGCGCGATTCACGGCAACAAGAGCCAGAGCCAGCGGGAACGCTCGCTCGAAGCGTTTCGCGGCGGCCGCGTCCGCGCCCTCGTCGCAACCGACATCGCGGCGCGCGGCCTCGACATCGACGGCGTCACGCATGTCGTCAATTTCGAGCTTCCCGAGTTGGCGGAAGCCTATGTTCACCGGATTGGCCGCACCGCGCGGGCCGGCGCCGCGGGGATCGCGATTTCTCTTTGCGACGGCGCCGAGCGGGCGCTGTTGCGCAACATCGAGAAGCTCACACGCCTGCAATAGCCGATGCTTGACCGGCGCGGCGCTCCGCCACCCCCGCCGCGGCAGGTCGAAACGC
>JBATYB010000095.1:0-8879 GCA_049673825.1 Methylocella sp.
GCGCCAGCCCCCGCGCCCATGCCCGCCTCGCCCGCCGCGGCAAAAATCGCCGCCGATCACGGCCTCGACCCGGCCGCCTTGGAAGGGTCCGGCAAACGCGGCCAGATCCTCAAAGGCGATGTTCTCGATTATATCGCCAAACCTCCGGCCCTTTCCCCCGCCCCGCCGCCACTGTCCCCGGCTTCCGGCACGGATCGCGAGGAGCGCGTGCCGATGACGCGGCTGCGCCAGACCATCGCGCGCCGCCTCAAGGACGCCCAGAATACCGCCGCCATGCTGACGACCTTCAACGAGGCCGATATGACCGAAGTTATGGCCCTGCGCGCCCGTTACAAGGACGAGTTCGAACAGAGGCACGGCGTAAAACTCGGTTTCATGGGGTTTTTCGTGAAGGCTTGCGCCGGCGCGCTAAGGGAGGTGCCTTCCGTCAACGCCGAGATCGATGGCACCGATATCATCTACAAAAATTACTATCACCTCGGGGTCGCCGTCGGCACGGACAAGGGCTTGGTCGTGCCGGTCGTGCGCGACTGCGATAGGCTCGACCTCGCCGGCATCGAGAAGACGATCGCCGGTCTTGGCAAGCGCGCGCGGGCGGGAGAGCTCAAGATCGAGGAGTTGCAGGGCGGAACCTTCACCATCACCAACGGCGGGGTCTATGGCTCGCTGATGTCGACGCCGATCCTCAATGTGCCGCAATCGGGCATTTTGGGGATGCACAAAATTCAAGAGCGGCCGGTGGCGGTCGCGGGCAAGATCGAGGTCCGGCCGATGATGTATCTCGCGCTCACTTACGATCACCGCATCGTCGATGGCAAGGAGGCAGTGACTTTTTTGGTCCGGGTCAAGGAAGCGCTGGAGGACCCCGCGCGGCTGGTGCTGGATCTTTGAGGTAACATCGGCAATCCGCGCCAGCTAGCCTCATCCTGAGGAGGCCTGAAAGGCCGTCTCGAAGGATGAGGCGGCTGCGGCGGCCGGCCGGAAGCCAACGAGGCTGCAATGAGCGAGATCATTCGCATGAAATCCGTCGAGCCTGTCGTCCACGGCGTCGTGAAAATCGTCTGGCTGGACGGGTACGAGGCTATTGTTGACCTGCGTCCGGTCATCGCCGAGGGCGACATTTTTGACCTTCTGCGCGGCTCGCCCGAGCGCTTCAACTCCGTCAAGCTTGCCGAGTTCGGGCACGCGATCACCTGGCTCGACAACGATGGCGACGAGATCGATTTCGGCTCGGACCAGCTTCGCCGCCGCGCAGAACGCCAGGCTGAGATTCTGCGGCTCGCCAGCTAATTTCGCTAGGAATGGAGAATCGAGGCAGGGCTCCCTAGCGGTCTCGACCCCTCTCCAAGACAATTCGAAACCGCGACCGTCGAGTCCCTCTTCGGGTGGAAGTCGTTATGGTTCAGGGTAAGGATTACGTCATTCGCGGAGGCGCCGCTGGCAGGGAGCGCCTAAGGGTACTCTCCCGCCTCATGTACGCGAGCACGTCGTCACTGTTTGATCGCTTCGGTCTCAAAGACGGGCAGCTGTGCTTCGATATTGGCTGCGGCGGGGGTGACGTCACCTTGGAATTGGCCAGACGCATAGGCCCGCGCGGCAAGGCTGTCGGCGCGGACATCGATGAGGCGCAACTCGACATCGCGCGCCGCGAAGCGGATGCAAAAGACATTCGCAACGTGGAGTTCCGCTTGCTCGACATAAGAACCACGGAAGATGACACTGGCTCTGTCTTCGATGTTGTTTACGCGAGGTTCCTGCTCACCCATCTCGACGAGCCGTCCCGCGCCGTCGCGGCGTTTTATCGCTATTTGCGTCCCGGCGGGCTCGTCATCGTTGAGGATATAGACTTTAGCGGCTATTTCACCTATCCCGATTCCGAAGCGTTTCAACGATACAAGGAACTTTATTGCACATTGGTGCTAAGGCGCGGCGGCGATCCGAACATCGGGCCACGCTTACCGTTTCTGCTGACCGACGGCGGCTTTGAGAAGGTGGACATGACCCTTGTTCAACCGATAGGAACGAAGGGCGAGGTCAAGCTTTTGAACGTCATCACCTTGGAAAATATCGCTGACGCTGTCCTGCGGGATGGCCTTGCCTCGCGGCAAGAAATCGACACCTTGGTACAGGAACTCAATCGCTTCGCTGAAAATCCGCGAACCGTGGCGGGGGTACCGCGCGTCATTCAAGCCTGGGGCCACCGGCCGGCGGCCAACTAATTTGGATAGACCTAATGTCCTACGATCTCATTGTCATCGGAACCGGCCCCGGCGGCTATGTCTGCGCGATCCGCGCGGCGCAGCTCGGCCTCAAGGTCGCCGTCGTGGAAAAACGCAAGACGCATGGCGGCACTTGCCTCAATATCGGCTGCATTCCTTCGAAGGCGCTGCTCCATGCCTCGGATAAATTCGCCGAAGCCGCGCACGAGCTTGCCGCCTTCGGGGTCGTCACGAGCAAGCCGCAGCTCGATCTTGCGGCGATGATGAAACATAAGGACGAGACGGTCGCCGCCAATGTCAACGGTGTCGGGTTTCTGCTGAAGAAGCACAAGATCGACGCCTTTTTCGGGCTCGGCACGATCGCGGCGCCGGGCGCGATCGACGTGAAGGCCAACGACGGATCGACCCAAAGGCTTGAGACCAAGAATATCGTCGTCGCCACGGGCTCGGATGCCGCGCGGCTTCCGGGCATCGAGATCGACGAGGAGTCGATCGTTTCCGCGACCGGCGCGCTTTCGCTCGAAACGGTGCCGCAAAAACTTCTTATCGTGGGGGCGGGCATCATCGGCCTCGAGCTCGGCTCGGTCTGGAGCCGCCTTGGCGCGGAAGTGACCGTCGTCGAATATTTGGACCGTATCTTGCCAGGGTTCGACGGCGAAGTTGGAAGACAGTTCCGGCGCATGCTGGAGAAACAAGGTTTTGGATTTCGTCTCGGCCATAAGGTGACCAAGGCCGAAAAAACGAAATCGGGCTTGCAGGTCAGCATCGAGCCTTCGGACGGAGGCGATGCTTCCGTGCTCGCCGCCGATGCCGTGCTCGTCGCGGTCGGCAGGCTCCCCGTCACCGAAGGGCTAGGTTTGGACGCTCTCGGCGTCGCGCTGGATCGTGGCCGCGTCGTGATCGACGACCGTTTTGCAACCGATGTCGCGGGGATCTATGCGATCGGCGACGTCGTGCGCGGCCCCATGCTCGCCCATAAGGCCGAGGATGAAGGGATCGCGGTTGCGGAGATTCTCGCGGGCCAACATGGCCATGTGAATTACGAGGCGATTGCCTCCGTTGTCTACACCATGCCGGAGATTGCCTCCGTTGGCGCGACCGAGGAAGAGCTTCAAGCCAACGGTGTTGCCTACAGGGCCGGAAAATTCCCTTTCGCCGCGAACGGCCGCGCGCGGGCAATGCGGCGAACGGAAGGCTTTGTGAAGATCCTGGCCGACGCCGCGTCCGACCGCGTGCTGGGCGTTCACATCATCGGCGCGGGGGCGGGCGAACTCATCGCGGAAGCCTGCGTGCTGATGGAATTCGGCGGCTCCGCGGAGGATTTGGCGAGAACCTGCCACGCGCATCCGACGCTCTCGGAAGCGGTGCGCGAAGCGGCGCTCGCGGTGGATAGAAGGGCGATCCATATTTGACGCGCCGCCGCGTCCTTGCGGCAGCGGTTGTCGCGCGCCTGTCCGGTTTCGCGGGTTAATCAGGCCAAAATGCTTCACGTGAAACATTGATACGATTGCCGGGCGAGAGAAACTTACGCTCGCGGGCGTGGCGATTGCGTTTTGGGCGGAATCTTTTGTCCAGTTTGATGAAGAGAAGGCTTGGCGGGGCCTGGCCGCCTTAGCTGGAGGCGCTTGCGTCACACACGGCTTATTTGGGTTGCCCTTGGCTTGATGGTGGTTGCCGTCACTATCTACTGGAAGTCCGGCTGAACTGGCGGAAACGTTTGCCTAACGCAACCGAAAATGAACTGTCTTTCTTTAGGTATATCGACAGAAGCGTTCGGAATCGCTCTATTTGCTGAACGGCGCTCTCGATCATGCGGTTTGACCGGGTCGTAGGTTATGCTCCCGAAAAGGGCATTTGGATCGAGCCGCTGCAGCAAGGAAGAATAAATTAGGCCGAAGCGGATCGTCATCGGAAGCTCGATCAAATCACAAACCCAGCCCCCGCAGGTGAAAGCCTGAATGATGTAATACGCAGCGATCACCAAATATGTAAAAGACTGGACTTGAGATTTCGGGCGCTGGCGCGGGACATCGCAACCTGCCATTCATCGCTTGGCGGTGCGTTTGGCGAGCGGATCGATTCCGGAAAGGACGCGAAGCACCGGCTTTGTGGCGCGGGTGAAGCTCACATTCTTGCCAGAACCGAGTCCGCCTCGCCGGTCATGCTTGGCCCGTGGGATGAATGGCGAAATCCGGCATTGACCGATGGATCAAATCCAGACTTTTACCTTTCAGCGGCATTCCGGCGCGCCGGCGCCCTGCTGATTCTCGCCGGTGCCGGCTGGCCCGGCGCCGCTCATTGGGCCAGACAACATCGTGCACATGCCCCTTCTACTCTCCGCGCCCGAGCTGAATCCGGCGGACCCTTCGACAGGCTCGGGACATCTGGGGACATCGGCGCGGCCATTGCCTCGGTCGCCGCGTCTGGGACGCCTGCGCGGCGATCCTCGACGCTTGTTGCGACGCCTGTTGCGATGCCTGGAACGCCCGGATCGCCACATCCGAGGCCGTCGCCTCGATCGGAACCAAAGATTGCGCCCAGTCCAGAATTTAGGGTGGTTGGTATCAGAAGGTGATTGATGTCGCGCATCGCCTATCATGCGGCCCAAATGTCTCGACGCGCAGAGGCAAGTTTACTATAGGGCGTCTGGTCATTGCCGGGCGGGACGAGCGGATGGTACCGAAAAATGATCTTGAAGTCCTGTCGCTCGATAATTGCAGCGGCTTGATCGGCGTAAGCCGTCGCACCAATTATTCAAAGTTTGCAATCCACGAAAGTCTCTCGGCGTGAAATTTCCTTTTCCGGTTCTTCTTTGCGACATTGGCGGCACGAATGCGCGGTTTGCGCTCGTGCCGGCGTCCGGCGCGCCGCTCGAGGCGGGGCCGCACCTTAAGACAGAGAATTTTGCCGGCCTCGAAGACGCTCTCGCGGCGGTCTTCGAAGGACTCGGGGCGAAGCCACGGTCGTTGATCGCCTGCGCCGCCGGCCCGGTCAGCGGGCGCGCCGTCAAGATGACCAATGCGGACTGGACGATCGACGGCGCGGGCGTAGCGGCAAAGGCGGGGCTCGATCAAGGCCTGCTCCTCAATGATTTCGAAGCTCAGGCTTTTAGCCTGCCGGTCCTCGAACCCGCTTGGGTCCGGCCGATAGGCGCCTTCGCGGCTAAGCCCGGCGCGCAACTTATCATGGGGCTAGGCACTGGCCTTGGCGTGGCGGCCTTGCTCGAAATCGAAACCCGCCACTCTGCCTTGGCGAGCGAGGCGGGGCACATGGGTTTCGGGCCTCTCGGACCCGAGGAAACCGCGCTTTGGCCGCATCTCGACACAGGCTCGCTTGGCCGGGTCTGCGCCGAAACAATCCTGTCCGGGCCGGGCCTCACGCGGCTTCACCGGGCGCGGTGCATGGCGGCTGGCGAGGCCGCGGCGGAATCCAGCGAAATCGCGTTGATCGAAAGAGCGCACGCGCAACCGGGCGGCGCGGAGGCCGCGACTCTGCGGCTGTGCTGGACTCTGACCGCGCGTTTCGCGGGCGATCTCGCCCTCGCTTTCCTGGCCAAGGGGGGCGTCGCCTTTTCGGGCGGGATTTTGCCAAGGATCGTCGAGTTTTGCGATCTGGAAAAATTTCGCGCGGCGTTCGAGAATAAGGCGCCCTACGGCGACATGATGCGCGCCATTGGCACGCGGCTGATCATCTCCGAGGATGCGGTTCTCTCCGGAATGGCGGCGATCGCGACGGCGCCGCAAAATTATGTCATCGATTACGCGAATCGCGCCTGGCGGTGAGATCCTGGGACAGCGAGGATAGCGTAATGGTCCATATCCGCAGGTAGTCGCGGACGGCCATGTGATCAGGCATAACCCAAGCCTTCCAAATTATTTGGATCTACATACCTGCTTGACCCAATCTGAAATTGCCGACGCTATTTTAACTTCTTTGGAGCGTTGCCGATCATATTCTTGAGCCTTCGCCCAACCTTCGCGATGTCTTCCGCCGACGGTAATCGCTCAGGCATTGTTCCGCCAATATCCTTGATGGTTTGGCGCACCTTACTACCGACCTCGTAATGAGGCGCGTTGGCGGCGTCTTTGCCCTGCACGTTGTCGCGTCGCAGCTTTTCTTCAGTCTGGGTCGCACGGAAGAGATTAGCGGCTAATTCGGTACTGCCCATGTGGTCCAGGATGGCCTGTTTGGATTTAAGGCCTTTGCTTCGCTGAATCCCCGCGCGGTCTAGGCCTCCATAAAGGCCCTTGTAGCCAAAAGTCTGAAATATCGCGAAATCTAGCGGTCGGATTACGCCCGCGCCCTTCGCAGCGCTGGCAAGATGTTTATTGTGCTCTTTGATCTCATCTCTCAAGAGAAGGCGCTTTCGGTCCTCCGAAAGAGGCGTATATTGAGCAATATCATCATCTTGGATTTCTTGACGGCGCGTCTGAATCGCAAAATATGTTTGTGCAAACGCAATCGGCTTTTTGCGGGCGTCACCATTCTGGGCGATAAGATAGCAGGCGTATCGTGTAAGCCGGATGTCCGGTATTTCGCGTTCGGCTCCTGATCCAATTGGAACCATCTTCCGCACGTCCGCAAAATGGTTTGCAACGGCCTGCCCTATTGTTTTACAAGCTTTTTTTGCCTTTTCGACGACTTCAAGAAAACTGTCCCATTTTGAGTATTCGAGCAGATCCTGCAAGGCGCGAGCCGTCCAAAATTCGGTTCCCTCGTCATCAACTTCTGCGGCGTCTTCGAATTTTGCAATAAGCTTCTCGATAGCCCCATCTTTCATCGATTCGTTGGTGATGGCGGCAGCCTGTTTCGGGTCCGTATTTGCAAGTCTTTCAAGGGCTTCTCCGAAAGCCATGCCAGCCAGTTTGCCGGTAGGAGTACGTTTATCGTTCATACGATCATTGCCTTATAGGTCAGGCGCCCTTCGATATAGGCGAATAGGTTATTCATGCGAGGCGTTAAAGTCATGTCGCGACTGTTGAATCACCGTGTCATTTCCGCCACGTAACGGTTCAAACGCTCATACGACACCCCAGCTCGCCCTTATTTCGGCGCGAGCACCATGATCATCTGACGGCCCTCCATGGAAGGTTCGGCTTCGACCTTGGCGATGGTTCCGGTCTCGGATTTCACCCTCTCGAGCAGCCGGAATCCCAGATCCTGATGCGCCATCTCGCGGCCGCGGAAGCGCAAAGTGACTTTCACCTTGTCGCCCTCCTCGAAAAACCGGCGGACGGCTTTCATCTTGACGCCGTAATCATGGTCATCGATTCCCGGACGCAGCTTGATCTCCTTGATCTCGACAATCTTCTGCTTTTTCCGGGCTTCCGCGGATTTTTTCTGCTCCAGGAAGCGGAATTTGCCATAATCGAGGATCTTGCAGACCGGGGGATTGGCCGCGGGAACGATTTCGACAAGATCAAGTCCCGCTTCATCGGCCGATTGCTGGGCTTGAATAATCTCCACGACACCACGGTTTTGGCCTTCGGCATCGATTAATTGAACTTCGCGAGCGTGGATTTCGCGGTTTATACGCGGCCCGTCCTTCTGCGGAACGGGGGGGGCCTTCATTGGACGGCGAATGGCTTGTTCTCCTTAAGTGGACAAATCGAACCCCGCCGCGCGCGAATCACGGACGATCTTCGCGACGCCTGCCGGACCCGGGTGAAACATCGGTTGATTGCCGCGCGAAGTCAATGAAGAGATCGCCTGGCGGCTCGCGAAAAACGAAATTGCCCAGTCCCTCGCCATCGAACCTGCGTCCGGCACGCCGGAAGGTCTTGCGATCATCGCTCGCCGCCGCGCCGCACATCCGCGTAGGCTTCGAGGGTTGCGGCGCACATGTACTCGGCCGAAAAGCACGTTTCGACATGTTTCCTGGCGCGCGACGAGAGCTCGCCGCTGGCCGTGGCCCCGAGGCTTAAAACCGTGGCGATCGCTAGCGCCAGCGCCGCCGCGTCGCCTGGCGGGACGAGAAAGCCCGTGCGCGAGGACTCATTGACCATGGGCGGCGCGAGAACGGTTTCAGGCGCGGCACCCAGATTGGCGGCAATGACTGGCGTTCCCAAGGCCTGGGCCTGGACCGCGGCGTCGCCAAAAGCTCGCGCCTCGGTCGCGGGCACGACAACGATCGAGGCGGCGAGAAGCGCCGCGGGCATATCGCAAGGGCCGGTGCGGCACATAATTCCTTGCAGCCCTTCCGCCGCAATGGCGCGGTCGATGCCGCGGTCAAGCGCGCTGTCTTCGTCCCTGTCGCGGGCAAGGATGAATTTCACCCCGGTGAGGCCGCTGCGCGATAAAAGTCCGGCCGCCTCGATCAGAATCTTGTGGCCGCTGCCGGGGCGTGTCCGTGCCGCGAGAAGCACAATTCGCTCATGCGGGGCGACCTTCCAATGCCGTCGCGCCGCCTGAACGCGGGCGGGCGCGACGGCGTCCGGCGTGAAAACTTGGCGATCGACCCCTTGATGAACGACGCGGATTTTTCCCGCCGCCGGAAAATGTAGCTTGGCGATGAGGGCCGCGGTGAAGTTTGAATCGGCGAGCACCGCGTCGCCGCGCGCCAACCCCGAATTGTAGCGCAGCGCAATTGGGTTGGAGCCTTGGTACACGGAGGGAAACGTGGTGACGAAGGGCGTCTTCGTCAGGCGGGTCGCGCCATAG
>JBATYB010000096.1:0-7868 GCA_049673825.1 Methylocella sp.
AGCGATCGAACCCATCGAAAGCTATTGTGTGCACGTCCCACCCTGGGCGGCTTTACTTTTTGGAGAACAGAGCATGGACAAGGATCGGATCGAAGGGTCGGAAAAGGGGATCATAGGCAAAGTCAAGGAGGCCGCCGGCAAGGTGCTTGGCGATGCTAAGCTTGAGTCAGAGGGCAAGGCCGACAAGGCGGCAGGAAAGGTTCAGAACACTGTCGGCGGCATCAAGGACGCGGTCAAGGGGAAATAACCGCATCGGCGGGGTTTCTGGGTCCGTTGCCCGGAGCCCCATGCCTCGCACTGTTGCCGGCGCGTACCGGCAAGGGTGCGGGCAACTTGCCAAGGCGAGTGATCGACGGCGGGTCACAGGTTGCCTCCGCGCTTCCAAATGCGACGGGATTTAGCTCGCGGACGGCCGCAACCCATAAAATGAAACTTCAAGGATAAATCGAAACTTCAAGGAGGGTGTGACATGAGTACAGGTCTGATTATCGTCTTGCTGATTCTACTGCTCGGAGGCGGCGGCTACTATGGCCACAGCATGTACGGCACGGCCGGCCTTGGCGGCGTTCTTGGCCTGGTATTAACCATTGCCGTCGTGGTCTGGCTGGTTGGCGGCTTGGGTACCGTCTGATCGGCCCCTTGGCAGGGATATCCACGATGAGACCCCGGCATCTAGGCTCGCCATGTTGGCGCTAACAAGGCTCGGAATGGTCCGGCCCCTTAAACATAAGGAACTATTCGATGAAAAAATTAGCTCTGATATTAGCACTTGCCCTCGCGTCAACTCCGGCGTTTGCTCGTCCTGGTGGAGGTGGCGTTAATCGGGGTGGAATTCACACGGGGCGCAGCGTCGGTTTTCATGGTGGAGGTTATCGCGGTGGCTATCGTCACGTTTATAGAGGTGGCGGCTATGGCTACGGTTACAACGGATATAATGGCTACAACGGCTACAACGGCTACAATGGTTACTACGGTGGCGATCCCGGAGCCGCTATTGGCCTAGGTATTTTAGGAGGCGTTTTAGGCGGCATACCGTGATCAATTATGAAACTAGGGATCAATAACAAATGATTTCGCGAAACACGCCGTATAAAAGTGAGAAGGGTTCGGGAGCGTTCATCGCGTGAGTGAGCCATTCAAGGACATCGAGGATACGCGGGCGCTCGCGCAAGCCATCGTGGACACGGTGCGCGAGCCCCTGCTCGTGCTTGACGGCGACCTCCGCGTGCTCGCCGTCAGCCGCTCCTACTACCTGACGTTCCGGGTCGACCGGCAGGACGTTTTGGGCCGGCCGCTCTACGCGCTCGGCGACGGTCAGTGGCACATTCCGGCTCTTCGCATCCTTCTGGAGAAAATCATCCCGGAGCGCACCGCCCTTGACGCGTTCGAGGTCGAGCATGAGTTTCCCAGGATTGGCCGCCGCGTCATGCTCCTGAACGCCCGCGCGGTGTTCTACGCGGACCACGCACACACGACCCTTCTTCTTGCTTTCGAGGATGTCACCGAGCGGCGGGCCGTCGAACGCGAGAAGGCAGAACTGTTGCGGCAGACGGAGGGGTTGCTCCGGCAAAAGGACGTGCTGCTCCGGGAGCTGGAGCACCGTGTCGCCAACAGCCTTCAGATCATTGCCAGCATCTTGATGCTGAAGGCGCGCACCGTGACCTCGGAGGAAACCCGGCAGCATCTGCAGGACGCGCATCAACGCGTCATGGCGCTAGCGGCCGTGCAGGGGCATCTTCACGGATCCGAGCGGCACGACCAGATCGAGGTCGGCCCTTACCTGTCGCGGCTGTGCGAAAGTCTTGCGGCCTAGATGATCCGTGACCGCCGGCCGATCTCGCTGCAGGTTCTGGTCAACGGCGGCACGGCCGAGTCCGCCAGGGCCGTCAGCCTCGGCCTTATCGTCACCGAGCTCGTGATCAACGCTCTGAAGCACGCTTTTCCCAACGACACACAAGACGGTCAAGTCGTCGTCAGCTACCAGAGCGACGGAGCGGACTGGAAGCTTGCCGTGTCCGACAATGGGATCGGAAAGCCGGATGCCGCTGCCGCTCCGGCGAAGGGCGGCCTGGGCACGGTTCTCGTCAAGGCGCTCGCGCAAGACCTCGATGCAGAGGTCGAAGTCGTCAGCGGCCCAGGAGGCGTGAACGTGTCGCTCACCCACGCGGCTTTCGCCTCGCGGTTACGAGGGGGCTTGGGAGCGGCCAGAGCCTCATAACGTGAACAAAAAGCTATAGCGCGGGTTTCCTTAATGTTGCGTTAACGGATGGCCGTCGAGAGCAAACCACCCCTCCGCCGCCAGCCTTTCCGCTGCCGTCATCAGGTGCCTCAAGATCCAGCGAAGCGCGCGAAGTTTGGGGCACGATAGCGAATGCGTGCTTTCGCGGTCTAATATATTAGATGCGCGTCGTGGCCGATGGCGAACCGAACGATCCGGCGCCAAGCGGATAAGTAGAATCCGCTTGGCGCCTGTCTCGTTCATTATCTATCATAACTCATTGCGCTGCCCATCTCCGCCACGCCGTTCGTAGCTCGACCGGCCGGCGGTGCCGTCGTGACGGTCATAGCTGTTCCGCCTGTGCATTCCATAGGCACAACCAGCGGCGGCCCCCAAGCCGCCATGCCCGGCAAAGTGGCCAACAATTCCCCCAACAATCGCACCCTTGATGCAACCGCGCGCATCAGCTTGGCTTGCGAGGGGAATGGCAGCAAAGCCAAGGATGGCCGAAACGAGAAACAACTTCTTCATGGATGACTCCTTTTCTAAGCACTCAACTATTCAGGCGAGCATTGGTTCATCATCTCGACACCAAAATCATACTACCGCGACCATCGGCGAGCGCCGCGCGTGTTGCGGGCTTGCGATTTCTGGGTCCGGTCCGCAGCGATCTAGCATCGTCCCGGTAAAGTAGAGGACCGGACGCAAAGGCGGAGCAAAATTTGGGAGAGCAAATCGTGACCGGCTGAACTTCGGCACCGGGGCACAAGCCGAAATTCGAATTGACCCATGAGCCGAATTTTCCGGCGCTGGCTCAAGACTTCATTTCCCAGCGCCCGTTCTTGCCTTGCTGCCAATAGGTCACCGCGAAGCCCAAATCCTTCAGCTCCTTCCATTGGGCCCGCGCGGCCGCGAGTTCCTCGGCGTTATTGCCGTCGAAGAGGGCAACCGCGCGGGCATAGGCCGCGCCGGCTTCCGCGAGGGCCGGCGCCATTTGCGCCCCCTCGATAAACAGCCGGAGCGCCGCGCCATTGGGATTTTCGAGGCCCGCCGTGAGATAAACCGGCTGGAGCGCCAAATCGCCATCTCGCGCGCGGCCATGCGCGAGAAAACTCTCGTCCGAATAGGTCCAGAGCCAGGAATCGAGCGCGTCAAGCCGCTCTTCGCTCCTTGCCTGCACGGCGACGCGCCAGCCTTTTTCGAGCGATTTCTCGATAAGGCTTGGCAGCACGCGTTCAAGAGGCTGACGCTGCAGATGATAAAACCAGATTTCGGTCATGATCCAGAGGGAGCGGTCAAGACGATCCAAGACTGGGTGGCGAGATTTTAGCCGCTCAACCGATGGCCACCAGGCCTTTGGCGAAGCGCCGCCCATGGGCGGCATACTTCGCGGCGGCGTCGCGCAGGTCCCGGACCGACGCTTCGTCGAGCGTGCGGACGAGGCGGGCCGGGCTGCCGACGATCAAACTGTTGTCCGGAAACTCCTTGCCTTCGGTCACCAAGGCATTGGCGCCGACGAAACAATTGCGGCCGATTCTGGCGCCGTTCAAAAGCGTCGCGCCCATCCCGACGAGGCTGTTATCGCCGATCGTGCAGCCATGCAGGATCGCGTGATGGCCGATCGTGCAATCTTGCCCGATGGTCAAGGGAAAGCCCAGGTCCGTGTGCAGCAGCGATCCATCCTGCACGTTGGAGCGGGCGCCAACGAGAATCTCTTCGATGTCGCCGCGCAGGACGGCGCCAAACCAGATCGACACATCGGTTTCGAGTCGCACCTTGCCGATGACATGCGCGCCGGGCGCGATCCAGAACCGGCCGTCACTTGGGAGACTGGGCGAAACGCCATCGAGCGCGTAAACCGGCATTTTCATTGAACTCCAATGGCAAGCCAATCGTCTTGGACAAACGTGGCTTTACGATTCACGGAAACTGCCGGTCATGGTTTGATCGCCAGCGCACAGAAGTTCTTATCCCTCTCCACCACGTGCGCCTTGGCGAACCCCGCCGCCGTGAACGTTTCAGCCAATCCGGTGTTTGGCTGCCCGGAATAGGGCGTGAAGCCAAGCGCTACTTCGCCACCAGGCTTGATAACCCGCCGCATTTCCCGTAAGCCTGCCACGGCGTCGGGCCAGACTTGCATGGAGTTAATCGCCACGGCCTTGTCGAACGTGTTGTCTGCGAATGGCAAGCTCGACACGGAGCCGTGCCGCAGGTCCACCCGGCCACTCTCGATTGCTATCTTGTTCCGGGTTGTGGCTTGGGCGACCATTTCCTTGGATGGATCCACGCCTGCGGCATATCCCGCCGATGCCGAGCCAGTTAGCAGCTGAATGCCTACTCCAGGGCCAAATCCAACCTCGAGCACTTTATCGCCGGGCTGGACGTCGAGCAGATCGATGACCCAAGCGGCGCACGCCAGGTTCGTGCGCGCCATAATAGGACCACCTAATCTTCCTAGGAAACCTTTGGGACAGCCAAATGCACGCATCAAAAGGCTATTTTCACGACTCAATATGCGCCCCCATATGACAAGAGCGGCTGATCCCCATCGCCCAACTTTTCATAATTCGTCGAGATCGAAATCGAGGATCGCCATCTGCAACGTGAAACTCTTCGCCTTGGGATCGTCCGCCGAGATCACGCCTAGAAAATCGCCGCCATTGTTCAAGTCGACCGAATCGCCTTTTTTACCGCGCGACACGACCGTCAGTTTGGCGGTCTCGAAAAGCCGCCGCAAATAATCTTGCAACACCGGCCGCTCGACGGGAATCTTCATCTCGAAGGAAAAAGACCTGTCGCCGTCCTCGTCATCGACCGTGATCGCGCCGATCCGGCGCTCGCCAAGCCGCACATCGGCATCGTCCGGATTCCGGTTGCCGGGAGTAACCTTGATTCCCTGATTGTCGAGGGATTTACGCAGGAATTCCTGCAATTTCCGCAATTCCGCTTTATCCACGACGCGCTCCCAAGGCACTCCGCTCTCACCGGCCGGTCGGGCCGAACCTCTGCCAGAAAAGGCCGCGGGCGGCAACCTTGGCCAACGTCAAAGCAAACTATTCGTTGACCGGCGTGGGAGCAAGAATCTGATCCATGACGCGCGAGGGTTCGGCGCATCCCGCGTCGCCGACAATTCTCGCCGGCACGCCCGCCACCGTCGTGTGGTCCGGCACCGGATGCAACACAACCGAACCTGCGGCGATGCGCGAGCAAAGGCCAATCTCGATATTGCCGAGAATTTTGGCTCCGGCGCCAATCAGCACCCCCGGCTTGATCTTCGGGTGGCGGTCGCCGCGCTCCTTGCCGGTGCCGCCCAAGGTCACGTCCTGCAGCATCGAAACATTGTCCCCAATCACCGCGGTCGCGCCAACGACAAGACCGGTCGCGTGATCGAGGAAAATGCCCTTGCCGATCCGTGCCGCGGGATGAATATCGGTCTGGAACACCTCGGACGAGCGGCTCTGGAGATAGAGCGCGAAATCTTGCCGGCCGGCGGTCCAGAGCGCATGCGCCAGCCGATGCGTCTCGATTGCATGAAACCCCTTGAAATAGAGCACCGGCTCGATCAGCCGCGTGCAGGCCGGATCGCGGTCGATCACGGCGGCAATGTCGGCGCGGAAGGCCTCGGGGATCGAAGGATCGCCCGCGATGGCGTCGAAATAGGCCTGCTCGATGAGATCGCCGGGAAAGGCCTGGTGGGCGAGCCGTGCCCCCAGCCGGTGGACGATCGCCGCCTCGAGCGAATCCTGATTAAGGATCGCCGAAAAGATAAAACCGGCGATCTCCGGCTCGTTGCGAACGGCGTCCTCCGCCTCGGCGCGCACCCGCGCGAACACTGGATCGGCGCGGGCAAGCGTGACAACCTTTGCCGTTCCCTTGACGGAAATCATGACCCGCCTCCAGGCCAATTTCGCCTTTGCGGCGGAGGTTAGCCTTAACCTCTCTTTCGCCGTCAATAGCACGGCGGAAAAACCTGCGCGAGCCAAGTTTGACGCGCCGTCGCGAAGATATATGCAGCCGGAGGGACGACGCTCAGGGGCGCTGTTCTAGAAATTCTAATACGCTATCTTTATAGACTGTGTCTCCTACCGCGCGATTGTGGTCGCGGCCAGGGATATCCACCGCGCGCGCCCGCCTGAACAAAGCGGCGAGCTCATGCGGGTCGCCGGCGATATCGTCCTTGGTTCCGGCGGCGATCAGCACGGGGACATCGATTTTGCCGGCTTCGATCTCGCTCAGAGCTTGGCGGCAACCCCGCGCGCAGGCGGCGAGCGCCTTGAGATCGCTCTTGGTCGCCTCGGCGAAGGCGCGGAACATCCGCTGGATCGGGTCGACGAGACCGGCGAGCGAGGGCGCCTCCATCGCCTCGGCAATGGCAAGCGGAAGCCCGGCGCGATCGACAAGATGGTGGCCGAGACCGCCGAGGATCATCGCGCGCACGCGGCTCGCATGCTCCTTGGCAAAAAAGGTGGCGATCCGCGCGCCCATCGAATAGCCCATCACATCGGCCGTCTCGATGCGGAGATGATCGAGAAGCACGCGAGCGTCCTCCGCCATCTTCGGCATGGCGTAGGCGGCGGGGTCGTGGAATTTCTCGCTGCGGCCATGCCCCCGGTTGTCGAAGGCAACGACGCGCCGCCCTGCCTCGGTCAAGGTCTTTACCCATTGCGGGAAAACCCAATTTACCGCATGGGTCGAGGCGAACCCATGAATGAGGAGGATCGGCTCGCCGCGATCGCCCGGCGCCGGCCGCTCGTCGATAAAAGCCAAGCGGACCCCATGCTCCAACACCTCGAACACGCCTTGCCCCCGTTTCGCGGCACTTTTCCCGTATCGCCGGCAAGTATTTGCTTGCGCCGGAGCAGAAATTTCGCCGGACATGGTGGCGAATTTGGCGAAGTTGCGTTATCATGTCAGCAAGTGTGTTCGAATTGAGCCTCGACTCCAATGAACCGTTTTGAACGCCGCCCGCTCGCCGCGGGCGAAGCCGAGATCGAATATCTCAATGGCGAATTTCGCGTTGTGCGTCCCGGCGCATTCGTGCTCTGCGCGGTCACCGGAACGGAAATTAAGCTTGAGGATCTGCGCTATTGGAACGTCGATCTGCAAGAGCCCTACGCCGGTCCGCAGGCCAAGCTGCAAAGGCTCGGGATCAAGCCCGCGGAATGACGCCATCAAGGTGAAAGCGGGGTGGACGGAGCCGGGCACCTATGGGAGATTGCGTCGGCAACCCGATGCACTCTTGGCTAAGTGCTTCGATTCCGCATCATTTTTTTCCGAACACCGGCGCCACTATCCGGCAACAATTCCTAGGACGAGGGCGGGTGCCGGCACGTCCCGGCCGAGCGGCGGTCATCGCGCCGCGCCTCAGGCCGGCGCGGGCCGGGCGTACTTCGCCTTCTCGACGATCGCCCTAAATGCTTCCGGCTGACTGATCGCGAGCTCGGCGAGGACCTTGCGATCGATTTCGATGCCGGCTTTGGCGAGGCCATCGATGAAGCGCGAATAGGTAAGGCCCTGCTCGCGCACCGCAGCGTTGAGACGTTGAATCCACAAGGCGCGAAAAACCCGCTTCTTGGCGCGCCGGTCGCGCGTCGCATATTGCATCGAGCGATCGACCGCCGCCTTTGCCGCCCGGATCGTGTTCTTGCGG
>JBATYB010000097.1:0-10240 GCA_049673825.1 Methylocella sp.
GCCTCCGGGATCGCCGCCTTGACCAGCAGCTCGAGTGAGAGCGGAGGATCGCGCGGGATCGCCGTGGGCTCGTCGGCGAGGATCGCGGTTGGCACGAGAGAATGGCTGGCGAGGTCGCTCGCCCCGCGCGGACGGACCGCTCGGTAGCGCACGCCGTGCAGCCTCGCGATCAGGCCTCCACCGCCGTCGATCAGGGCAAAATCGGCGACAATGGCGCGCGCGTCATGGCGGCGGACGTCGATCCGCGCCCGCGTGATCGCGGCGCCGGGTTTTTCCAGCCTTATCTCGCCGAAACGGACAGGCAAGTAGGCGGCAGGCCGGCGGTTCGAGGAATTGCCCGCAAAGAGCAGGATCAAACCGTGGAAACACGCATCGAGGCGGGCCGGATCGAGACCGTACTCCGGGATTGCCTCCGCCGCGACCAGATCCACGAGGATGACATCTTCGCCGATCCGCGAGGCGGCCAAGACTTGTTGGTAGGCGGGACCGAATTCGAGGCCCGAACGCCGCGCGGCCGCATAGAGATCGGCGCCGGAGACACGCTTTGCACGCGGCCCCGGGATCGCCGGAATGGCGGCGGGCGGCGCGGGCTTAAAGATGACTTTGGCCTTGGCATGACCGACCCAGGGAGCATCGCTCAACCGCGCCCGGCTCATGATCTCGATCGTGCCCGTGACCAGCGCCGCCCGGCAGAGGATCTCGCGCGACGCGTTCGCGGAAAACATCATCGGTTGGGCGATTTCGAGGTCGTTGATCGTCGCGGTTTCCGCGCCGGCCCAATCACGCGCCACCGCGAGCGCCATTTCGGCGAAGGCGGCACCGGGAAGAAGCACCTGACCGTCGATGCGATGATCGGCGAGGCCGGGCACGAGCAACGGGTCGAGCTGCGCGCGCCATTCGAGCGAATCGGACGAAAGACGCGCGCCGATGAGCGGATGCGATGGACGCACGCGGAGCCATCCCGTCGATTCGGAGGTTTCCGCCAGCCGGTAGGGCTTGCGCCTCCACGGATAGGCGGGCAGGTTCGACACCGGGCCTGGATCGTCGCCGAACACGATATTTGCATCGATCCGAGCGCCAAGCGACAAGGCGAGCGCGACCGCGTGGCGGAACGGGTCGCCGGAGGTTGGCTTTTGCTCATGCATGTCGAGCGTGGCAATCCGCGACTCCGATTGCTCGGCAATCTTTCTAAGATCGGAGAGCAGCACCGGGCCAGGCGCGATCTCGACAAAAACCCGCGCCCCAAGGCGCATCGCGAGCTGCACGCCTTCCATGAAGCGGACCGGCTCGCGGACATTGCGCCACCAATATCTTGCGTCGAGTCCCGGACCGGAAACAACGGCGGCGTCCACCGTCGAGAGAAAGCTCGCCCGGCTCGATCCCGGCCGAAGCCCTTCGAGATCGGCAAGGAGGGGCGCCTCGACAGGCGCCATGAGATCGCTGTGGAACGGGTAGGCGAGATCGAGGCGGCGCATCCGCGCTTTATGGGCGCGGCCCATCTTGGCGGCTTGATCCAAAGCGGAAAGGGGGCCCGCGACCGTGAAACTGCGGGGTGAATTATGCGCCGCGATCACCAGCCCGGGCGAATCGCGGACCAGCATCTCGATCACCTCGAGCGGGCCAAAGACCGCGGCCATGCCGCCGGCGGCGCGGACAATCTCCTGGTGGCGGCTGCGGAAATAAATCACCCGGACAGCGCTTTCGAGGTCAAGAATGCCGGCGGCCTCCGCGGCGGCGATTTCGCCCATGCTGTGGCCGAGGACGATGGCCGGGGCGAGACCGAGTTCCGCGAGGCAACGCGTCGTCGCAACTTGGATCGCGAAGATGAGCGGTTGGGCGACGCTGGTCTTTTTGAGGCGCGCGGCGAGGCCGGAACTAAACATTGTTTCGGCGAGGGACCAGCCTGCTAGGCCTAAGAAAATGCGGTCAATCGCATTGAATTGCGCACGGAAAACCGGGTTCGTCTCATAGGCGGCCCGGCCCATGCCCGGCCACTGGCCGCCATTGCCTGAAAACACGAAGGCGACCGGCGCGGAGCGCTCGACCGCCGTGCCGGTGATTGCGGCCGAATCCAAGGCATTCTTGCCGCCCGCTTGGCCCAGGGCCCGGATCAAAGCCTTGGGCTCGTCAAACGGGATCGCTAGTCTTTCGGAATGGAGCTCGCGCCGGTGGCCGGTCGCGGCGACGACCCGCTGCGTTTCCTTGACGCCGGCGCGGGCGAGCCGAACGCAATATTGGCGCGCGAGGTCGGCCAAGCCATCCCGGCTTTGCGCGGAGAGCAGCAGAACCCGAGGCGCGATCGCCGGGACATCCCGATTCGCGACAGGTGGCGGGTCGGCGAGGATCACATGCGCGTTCGTGCCGCCAAAACCTAACGAGCTGATGCCGGCATAACGCGTGCGGCCATTGCGAGGCAGCGCCAGGGGCGCGGCGCAGACCAAAAGGTTGAGATCGGCGAAGGGAATGTCGGGATTTGGTTCATCGAAATGCAGCGAGCGCGGCAATTCGTCGTGCTCGAGCGCCAGCATGGCTTTTAATACTCCGGCGAGGCCGGATGCCGGTTCGGTATGGCCGATATTCGTCTTGATCGAACCTATCGGCAAAGGCCGGGTGCGCCGCTGGCCCAAAACTTCGCCGATTGCGGCCGCCTCGATTGGGTCGCCGGCGCGTGTTCCCGTCCCGTGCGCCTCGATGAAGGCGATCGCATCCGGATTAATGCCATTCTTCAAATAGGCCCGTTCAAGGAGGGCGGCCTGATGCGCCTTCGAGGGCAAGGAGATGCCGATCGTGCGGCCGTCGGAATTGCCGTGCGAGCCGGCAATCACCGCATGGATTCGATCCGCGCTGGCGCGAGCGGCGCCGAGCGCGCGCAGGACAAGGACGACTCCGCCTTCGGCCCGAACATAGCCATCGGCTTTGGCGGAGAATGCCCGGCAAAGACCTGTCGGCGACAGCATCGTGGCCTGCGAGAAGCTGATGAAGCCGAAGGGACTAACCAGGATGTTCACGCCGCCGACAATCGCCGTGTCAATCCTGCCGCATTGGATCGCCGCGACCGCCGCATCCAACGCGACGAGCGACGAGGAGCACGCCGTATCGACCGTGAAGCTCGGCCCGTGGAAATCGAAAACGTAGGAAATCCGGTTTGATAAAATGGCCAGCGAATTGCCGGTGGCGAAATAGGCATCCGCGGCGGCCGCGTCATGCAGCCTGAGGTTGCCATAATCGAGCGCCGAGCCGCCGACAAACACCCCGGTTTCCGTCCCGGCAAAGTCCGACGGACGAATTCCGGCATCCTCGAGAGCTTCCCAAGTGAGCTCGAGCAGCAGCCGCTGCTGCGGGTCCATTTGTTCGGCCTCGCGCGGGGAAATGCCGAACACGGCGGGATCGAAGCCCCAGACATCGTCGAGAACGCCCGCCGCCCAGGAATAACTGCGGCCTCGCTCCTTCGGGCGCGGATGGGCTAGCCGTTCCAACGGCCATCGATCCGGCGGGATGCGGGAAACCGTGCACCGCCCCGCCGCAAGCAAATCCCAAAGCGCGCCGGCGGAGTCGGCGCCGGGCAGTCTGCACGCGCGCCCGATGATCGCGATTTCCAACCCGTCGAAATTGGCCGGTGCTCGGCGACCGCTCTGATGTTTTCTCATAATCCTGCCTGATTTATAATAGCTAATTCGAACCGAGCAGCGTCCGCTCCCACATGATCGCGGAAATCTTTATGTGATATGTTAACTTGTCATATAGCCGCGAATGCGCTTTGCCTAGAGCTATGGAAGCTAATCCGCCGGAAAACCGTCGGGGGGAGATTAAGAATAATTAATTTGCGCCGCTAGGTGCGGACTTCTTATGGTAAACACTCATATAACAACTCAAAGGCCAACATGTATAATTTATTTTTATTGTTGACAGGAATATTCCCCGTTTTGATGGCCTTATTATGACAAATGTAAGGTATATTCAAAAAACGATGTCTTCCGCAATGAACGGACAAACGATGTCATCCAAAATGATTAGATATGCTTTATTTATTTCCGAATCTGTTGTTAAGTTCACATTATGTGTCTTTTTTCAACCACGCATGATGTTATATTCGTCCGCCTTTGCTTTTGATTCGCGGTAAAAACAAACAATGGGGGTACCTTCCAGCGTGTCGGCATATCGTCAAATTTTGCTGAAAATGTCTGGTTTAACTCGGGTCCCTCACAGCTGGGCGATACTCGAGCGGTACCAAGGAACGATGTTCGAAAGACCGCAAGAGTCCGCTGCCCGAAAGCTGCCGAGGCCGCGCCTTGGCGCGCGCGCGCGCGACCGGCGCGTGAGCCTATGGTTTTCGATCGAGAGCTTGAACCGGCTTGCCACGAAGGCCGGGCAGAGCTTGCAAAAACCCGGTCCTTCGGGGACCGGCGAGGCCGAAGCGACGACCGTGACGGACGCGCGATCGTCGTGGCTTTGGCGCAGCTTCGTGGTCCTTGTCCTCGCCCCCTTGGTGACGAGTTCCATCTATTTTGGGTTCCTCGCGTCCGATCAGTTCGGGTCCGAAATGCGCTTCGCCGTGCGAGGCGCGACGGAGGTGCTTCCCGGCAGCGACGCCCTGAAGGCTTCGGGACTGGGCACCTTGGCGGCCCTCAATACCAGTCAGGATGTCTATATCGTCGCCGATTATATCGCTAGCCGTTCGATGATCGACGATCTCTCAAGGGAGATCGATCTGCGGGCCATATATAGCAAGCCGGGGATCGACCGTTGGTCGCGGTTCGTGGCTTCGAGAGCGGCAGAGGACCTGCTTCGCTATTGGCGCGGCATGGTCCAAACGTCGGTGGACGCCGCTTCGGGCATCGTAACAGTCACCGTCGAAACATTTTCCCGCGAGGATTCAGTGCGGGTCGCCACCGCCATTCGCGCGCGATGCGACATCGTTGCAAATCAGCTTCTGAGCCGGATGCGGCACGATGCGGTCGAGCGCGCCAAGGCCGAGGTGAAAACCGCGATGGCGCAATTCTCGGCGCGCCAGGCGAGTCTCGAACAGTTCCGCAACGCGCGGATGCAGATCGACCCGCTTGCCCTGGCGCGGTCCCTGGGCGAGACGATCACGAAATTGCGGCGCGATCTCATCAACGTTGAAGTAAAGTTGGATACCGCAAAGGCTTCGCTCGACTCCGATGCGCCGCAAATCAAGATGCTCGCGGCAAATCGGCAAATCCTTTCCGATCAGATCGCGGCGCTCGAAGCCAGGATCACGGGCGCCAATCTCGGTTCGCCCACCGCCTCCGCCATGCTCGCCGAATATGATAAACTGAACGTCGAAATGAGAATGGCCGAGCAAGCCGCCGCGCTCGCGGAGAGGATGCTAGACAACGCAAAGGTGGACGCCAACCACCATCATATCTACCTCGTCGCCATTGAAGATCCCACCATTCCGCAAAGCCCGATCGCTCCGCGGCGAGCACACGTGATTTTGCTAATATCCCTGGGCGCGCTGAGTCTCTGGTCGCTTGTCGCGGTGATCGCCGCCAACGTGCGCGACCACACCCTATGAAGAACAAGATGAAGAACAAGGTAACGGCCGGGGCTCGAGCGGCATTCCGATGAACGAAGCGCATCTCGCGGCCAGACCCCCCGATTGCTCTCCGGTGGACTCGTCAGGCGAGACCGGGCTAGATCCTTTTGTCCTGAGGGAAGATCTGCGCCGCGTCTCCGTCCCGATCGATCAGTTCGGATCATGGCGAATGCACGGTTTGTCATTCGCCCTCCTGGTCGTGCTGCCCATATTGTGCACGGCGATCTACTACGGTCTCATTGCCGCCGGCAAATATAGCGTGGAATTTCGATTTAGCGTCAGATCGGCGGCGGACCTCGTCGCGGACGACGACAATATTGCGCTGACGATCAAGGCCGGCAAACTTGGGAACCACGAAATCGGGCGTGCCCCCTACATGGCCGCGGACTATCTGCGAAGCCGCAATGTTGTCAGGGAACTCGATCGGGACGGTTGGTTGCGGTCGGTATTTTCGCGGGATCAGGCGGATTGGCTGTCGCGCTTCGATCCAACGAAGAGCGACGACGATCTTTGGCTTTATTGGCTGGATATGATCACCGTCAACGTCGACCGCGTCTCGGGGCTCGTGCTCGTGCGGGTCCTGGCCTTCACCCCCGATGATGCGCTCGCCCTGGCCCGCGCGACCTCGGTTTCCGCCGAAAAGATGATCGACAGCGTCGCGATGCGGGAGCAGCGGGACGCGCTGTTTTTGGCCGACCAGGAATTGGAACGCGCGAGCCTCCGTTATTCGGCGGCGCTCATTGCCTTGCGTGATGTGCGCAACCAGGAGGGAATCGTCGATCCGAAACAAACGATGAAGAGCTCCGCGGACACCTTATTGGGCGTCATCCGTGAGAAATTGTCCCTGGAACGCGACCGCGACGCCAACCTCACGGTTTTGTCCGCCGACGCGCCTGAACAAAAGGTTCTTTCCGATCAGATCCGGGCGCTCGGGTCCCAGGTCACTTCGCTGACCAAGGCTCTCACCAGTCGTCGGAAGAACGTCAAGACCGCGGCTCAATCCATCGCGCGATTCGAAAAGCAGGAGCTGGAAGTCCGCTTCTCGAAACGTCTTCTGGGGATCGCTCAGGCCGCTTACGAACGCGCGCGTCAGGAGTCCGAGCGGCAGCATGCCTATTTTGCGCTTTTCGTCGAACCGAAGAAGCCGGAAATCGCCGAATATCCGCGCCGCGCGCGATCGGTCGCCTTCGCCGGGATATGCGCGTTCTCGCTGTGGAGCGTCATGATGCTCGCGGTCGCGGGTATTAGGGATCACAAACTCGACCGTTGAGTGGCGGCGCATCGCGAAGACTGCGCCGGCGCGCGAATGGGAACGCGGGGACGGCGATGTTATTCCATATCGACGAGGACACGGGTTCGCGGATCGTCGGTTGGGTCATGCCCGACAATCCGGCGACGACCCCGAAGGTCGTCATCCACCTCGGTCCGGAACATCATGTCGTTATAGACGCTTTCGTGGTGCGCCCCCTGCTGAGGGAACAAGGCCTCCACAATACGGGCGTTTGCGGCTTCGTGGTGGATGAAAATAATTGCCCAGGGGTGACCGCCGCCGGACATTTGGAAATCAAGGATGCCGACAACCATATCCTCATCTACCGGCGCCGCGATGACTCGCAACTCGTTGACGCGAAATTCTTGCGGGTTGAGACCCAATTGTTTCGCTCACACAGTGTGGATGATGCGCTGATCGCGCGGTTTCACATGTCCTATAAATCCTTGGAGCTGCTTCCCGAAGAAACCACAAGGTCAATATTCGCCATTTCGTTCACGAACTCCCTTTTCGCATCCGGCCGCATTTTTTGGCGGGTGTGGGAGCCGATGGTCCGCGATCGTAACTTCAAGGCCGGGATTCTGTTGCGTGAGCCGTTCGAGGAGCTGTCCGAACGGCTGTTGATCTTGAAGTGGGCATCGCTCTCCGGCGCGAATTCGACGGCCGCCGTCCTTGGACAAACCGTTCAGCTCTGCGCGAAGACGTTATGCAATGTCAATCTCGGCGATTTGACCGCGCTGCAGGATCTGCTGTTGCACCCCTCCGACGAGTTGCGCGCCATTTTGTACAATCCATTCGTCTATCAACTGGCGGCCCCGAACGCCTTCGATCCTCCGCGGGCACCGGAAACCGCCGCCGCGCTCGATTCGCTGGCGGAGATGGACGCGGTCGGCTTGCGCGACGACGCGGGCGCGTTCCTCCGTATTGTCGGCGCCGTACTGGACCTGCCGGATCAGCTGCCCGGCATTTCGCCGCGCACAAGCCAGACGGTGATGGGGCTTGCGGAGAGATTGCGTGAAATGGGCCCGGCGCGCGCCTTGATCGAAAAAGACCTCGAAGTTTATGCCGAGGTGGCCCGGGTTCTTGCACCGCGTCCGGCGGATCAATTAGGCTAGCAGACCGTTGAAAAATTGCCGAACTATTCGAGGACCAGCTGCACCCCTTTGCTTTCGAGCGGTTCGTCTTCAATCAAATGAGCCAATCGATTGGGAAGCGCTTTGAAGGAAAAATTCAAGCGGATGGCCGCCATCGATTGCGCGCCGCCAACGGCCCGCCTGATCGCCGTTTCCGGCGTGGACGGCGACGCGGGGGACTATCTTGCCACGAACGGACGTCCGTGGCTGTCGATTGAACCCATTTCGATTTTTGCGCCCGGACGATGGTTCCGGATGCGTTACCGGCTCGGGCTGTACGACCGGCCGGTGCGGCCGTTGGTGAGCTACCGGCGAGGCTCGGAGGAGATCGGCTGGCATCTGCTGCCAGGCCCTGTTCTTGGGCGCGCGGATTGGTTTGCCGTCGCGCCGGCGGAGGCCACCGCGGTGTGGATATCGCCGGTTTCCGAACCCGGCCGTTTCCGCTTTGCGATCGAGGAGATCGAACCTTTATCAAGTTTCGCTTTGCTGCGGATGGGATTGGCGGGTAACCGAGGCCGATTGCTTGGCGCGGCCGGGACCTGGCTTCTGGGGTGGCGGAATGAAGCCCAAGAAAATCTCCGCTGGTCCATTCAGGGCGCGCCCTTGACCGCATGGCCCGCCTATCGCGACAGGTTCTCGGTGGCCGCTCGTCTCGATGAATTCGAGAGCCCGCGCCGCGACTGGGCGCGCGCGCCGGCGGCAAGGCTGCTCGTTTTCCTCGAAACAGAGACCACGGCGGCGCGGATCGATGAAACCATCGCGGCGCTTCGCGACCAACTCTACCCGCGCTGGACACTCACGATTCTGGGAACCTCGGAGGACGCCGAGGTCAACGGCCGGCTCAATTCATGGCTGACCAAGGACGCCCGGCTTGCGGCGCGCGGCGAACCGATGGAGCTTGATGGAGAAGACGCGGATTTTGCTGCTTTCGTCGAATTTGGAGATCGTCTCGCGCCCCATGCGCTCGCTTGTTTTATCGAGGCTAGCCAGAGGGCGCCGGATGCCTTGGTGCTTTATTGCGACGAGGAGACCGCGACGGCGGAAGGCCAGGCGCCGATATTCAAACCGGATTGGAGCGCCCATTTGCAGGCGGGCCGGCCCTATGTTGGACGATTGATGTTGACAAGGCTTGGCCATGCGCGCAGCCGGATGCGAGTGGCGAAAGTTCCCATCACTGAGACCGGCTTTGTCCAAAACGTCCTCCATGGTCTGGGGCGCCGGGACGTTCGCCACATCCGGCGTTTTCTCGTGCGGACGAGACGAAGACGACGCGACGAGCAAGACGTAACCTCGTCGAGCGAGCCTCGCCGCGCGCGGGCGCTCGAAACAAGCGCAACAATCGTGATGGCGACGCGCAACAACGAGGATTTTTTGCGCCGGACGATTTCCGGGATTTTGGAGAAAACCCAGTTCGCACGGCTCGATCTCGTCATCGTCGACAATGGCAGCACCAATCCGCGGGCTCTGAGCCTGCTTCAATCGGCCGCCAAGGACGAGCGCGTCGCGCTGCTGCGTGCTCCGGGTCCTTTCAATTTCGCCGCCTTGAACAATCTCGGTGCCGCGAAGGCGCGGGGCTCCGTCATTGTTTTCTTGAATAACGACATGGACATCATCGAGCCCGAATGGCTCCGCGAGCTTGCGCAACGGGCCATCGACCCGCAAGTTGGCGCCGTCGGCTGCAAGCTCCTTTATCCGGACGGGCGAATTCAGCACGCCGGAGTCGTCGTCGGGTTTGGCGACGGCGTGGGGCATTTCGATGCGGGGCTCCGCGATGGGGAGCAGGGCTGGCTCGGCCGCAATCGAATCCTTCACGAAGCATCCGCGGTCACCGGAGCGTGCCTAGCCGTGGAGCGGGCAAAATTCGTGGCGGTTGGCGGATTTGACGCCGTTCATCTCCCAGTCGAGTTCAATGACATAGACCTTTGCCTGCGGCTCGAGGAGCGCGGGTTCGCGACCCTATGGACGCCATTCGCGCGGCTTGTTCATTTCGAATCGGCAACCCGCGGCAAGGCGACGTTCCGGCGTCTCGACACCCACGCGGCCGAGCGCGCCTACTTCCGCCAACGCTGGGCCGACCGGTTGCGAGACGATCCTTTCTTTCATCCCGGTCTCTCGCTCGTCAGCTTATCGGCCGCCCTCGCCTGAGAGGCAGCGAGTCGTTGCCGGGTTTGCAAAAGGAGCGTTATCTAGGGTCATGGTGCCAGGGGCATTTGCCGGGCAGCATTTTGCGGCCATAATGAGCGGCGATATGGCGGAGCATTGGACGGATCTAGCGTGAAC
>JBATYB010000098.1:0-2348 GCA_049673825.1 Methylocella sp.
CATCGGGCTTGTTATTGGAGGCGCGATCGGCATTTATCTCGCCTGGAAGCGGGTGGTTGCTTCCAACAAGCAGGCTGATGCACAATTGCGTCAGGCGGAATTGTCGCGCCGCGATCACGTAGCCGAACTTTTCAATAGGGCCGTTGGCCAGCTGAAGGACGAGAAACTCGAAATTCGGCTTGGTGCTATCTTGACCCTCGGGCAGATTTGTATGGATTTCCGGGATTTGTCGGCTCCTGTCATTCGATTGCTAAGTACCTATCTTAAAGAAGAAAAAGTAGACTATGGTGAGACGGACGCACCCGCTGATACTGGAGAGATCATCCGCATCATAGCCTTAATGTCGCAAAATCCTCCGGAGAGGACGCATGAATCGCCTCGAAAAGACTGAAGCACGACCGTTGCGGATCGATCTCAGCCGGACTTTTATCCGCCGGACTGATTTGAGTGATGCTAATTTGGACGGGGCTAACTTAAGTTATGCTGATTGTCAGAATGCGATTTTCCGCCGCGCAAACTTTAAGAATGCCAACCTTGAAGGAACAGATTTGAAGGGAGCGGATCTTTCGGATGCTCGCAATCTTACGCGCGAGCAGCTCGACAAAGCTATTATTGACAAAACAACAATCTTGCCAGCCTATCTACGCACGTGAAGGATGCTGTTTCGAATGTCCCATGTCACGGACCTCCTGCACGGCAACGGTGATTCCACAAACCAGCCCCGCCACCCGGAGAAGGCGCACCGGCCCGATCAGCCGGTAGCGCGAAAACCCGAATGGATCAGGGTCAAGGCGCCGGGCTCGCCGCAATGGGCCGCGACACAAAAAATCGTCAAGGAGCACGGCCTCGTAACCGTCTGCGAGGAGGCGGGCTGCCCCAACATCGGCGAGTGCTGGGAAAAAAAACACGCGACCTTCATGATCATGGGCGACACCTGCACGCGCGCCTGCGCCTTCTGCAATGTCAGGACCGGGCTCCCCCGGGCGCTCGATCCAGCCGAGCCCGCGCATATCGCCGAAGCGGTCAAAAAACTCGGTCTCGCCCATGCCGTCGTCACATCCGTCGATCGCGACGATCTTGCCGACGGCGGGGCAGGGCATTTCGCGAAAGTGGTCGCGGCGATCCGCGCGGCGAGCCCAAACGCCACGATCGAGGTCTTGACCCCGGACTTTTTGCGCAAACCGGGCGCGCTTGAGACGGTCGTCGCGGCCAAGCCCGATGTGTTCAATCATAATCTCGAGACTGTCGCGTCCAAATATCTCGAGGTTCGGCCTGGCGCGCGTTATTTCCACTCGATCAGGCTTCTGCAGCGCGTCAAGGAAATCGATCCCGGACTCTTCACCAAATCCGGAATGATGCTGGGGCTCGGCGAGGAGCGGCATGAAGTGCTGCAACTGATGGACGATTTGCGTATCGCGGACGTCGATTTCCTGACGATCGGCCAATATCTACAGCCGACAAGAAAGCATCATGAGGTCGTGCGCTTCGTGCCCCCGGACGAATTTGCCTCTTACGCCGAGGTCGCGCTCGCCAAGGGGTTTCTGTTGGTCTCGGCGTCACCCTTGACCCGATCCTCGCATCATGCCGGCGAGGATTTCGCCAGGCTGAAAGCGCGGCGGATGGCCTTGCGGGAGCACCGCTGAGCAGCTAGAGCAATTCCGGCTCCAACAGAAGCAGCTTTTAACCGCCACTCTTTCCAAATCCCATGCTGTGACTGGGCATGCCTTCGTTCCATACTACCCACCGCGTCCGTCATGGCGCTTCCGAAATGTTCGAGCTGGTCGCCGACATTGAATCCTATCCGCGATTCGTGCCGCTTTGCCGCGCCTTGCGGGTCCGCCGGCGTGACGAAAGCGATGGGAGAATAACGCTCATTGCCGATATGGAGGTCGGCTACAAGGCCATCCGCGAGACCTTCACGAGCCGCGTTACCTGCGAGCGCTCAGCGTCCAAAATTCTCGTCGAATATATCGACGGACCGTTCAAGCATCTCGAAAACCGCTGGAGCTTTCAGGATCGCGACGAAGGCAGGGCCTGCCTCGTCGATTTCGGCATAGCCTATGAATTCAAGAGCCGCGCGCTGGGTCTCATCATGGGCGGACTGTTCGACGCGGCTTTTCGAAAATTCGTCAAAGCTTTCGAAGATCGCGCCGATATTGTCTACGGCAAGGCCCCCTGACGTTAGAAGACAATCGAAAATTCCCCCTCCTGCGTGCATCAACGAGCGGCTTCGAGGAGCAGCTCGATCGCCATGGCGATCGCGGCGGAACGGACGCCGTGACGGCCAAGGTCTCCGAAACGTTTTTCGACGCCGGCGATGGCGCCGCCTCGACGCGCGAGGCCAAAAT
>JBATYB010000099.1:0-5991 GCA_049673825.1 Methylocella sp.
CCGGAAAATGGCGGGCTCGTGGGCCAGCAAGATGACCGGCGCCGGACCTTTAATTTGCGCCATGGTCCCGGCAAGATCGTCGCGGCCCTTAAAAAGCCGTGGCCCCTTCGGCTCGGCGATTTGATCGCCAAGGCCCGCGACCCAGAAGGGCTGGCCGTTTTTCGTTACGCGCAGCGCATGGTTTTCGAGAACGTCGATACCGGCCGAACGCAAGGCGCGGCGCACGCCTTCGGCGCCGTCGGCGGGCATCCCGGGCAGGGCGCCATGCCACCAGTCGTGATTGCCGAGAACCGCGTGGACGCCGAGCGGCGCTTTCAGAACCGAGAGAGCCTCGCCCCAGTCATCGGGCATCACCGGGCCGGTCACAAACCGGTGGCCGCCTGAAAAATCGCCGAGCAGAAAGACGATGTCCGGGGCAAGATCATTGGTTAAATTCGCGATCCCCCGGACGCGGCTCGCGGGCATCCAAGGTTCGCAGGCATGGATGTCCGCCAGCACGGCGGCCTTGAGGTTCAATCCGCCCGGCCAGTGGGGCGGGATAACGCGATAGGAAGTGACGTTGAGACGCAGACCCGGTTCAAACCCGAATGCGTAGGCGCCAAGCCCGGCCGTGGCCCAAGCCAATCCCCCGGCGCCCTGCAAGAAAAGCCGACGGCTTACGCTGGTCATAATCGAGTGTACCGCAAAGCGGCAAAACCACCAAATTAAAAGGCTCCCCGCGCCGGGGCATGGCTACGCCGCCTCGCCATCCCTGAGCACCGCGGGCATGTCCTTGCGGCTTGGGGCGGAATGTTGCGGCTTGCGGGCGGTTGCCTCGAGCGCCGCGGCGACGGCCGAAATCCCGATTTCGCGATAGAGCCTTGAAAGGAGATCGGAGGGTCGATTTGAGGCGGCGGCATTTTGCGGAGCGTTCTGATCGGTGTTCATTTCCATAAATCCAAGCTGTAAGCGGCAACGTCGGCTCGCGGGGAGGTTTCACGAATGATCATGTGGCGAGGAAGTTAACGCCATGTAACCTGCTTCGTTCAGTCTTCGAATTGAATCGTAAAACCGTCGCGCTAGAGCGGCCCGCTAACGCGGGATCCTTGCGCCTTCCGGCCGCGCGCGATCACGCTAACCCGCCTGACTTGCGGGAACCATTTGCCGCGATCGCGAATTGTTTTGACGTAAGCCTTGCCGCCGCGCTCAAGGCTTTGCCATCGGCGGGGCCTTAAAACTTGCGCCGAGTGCTTCGAGCATCGCGGCGCAGGCGATGGCCATGCGGTCCTCGAAGCTCGCGGCGATGATTTGGACGCCGCGCGGCAAGCCATCCGCTCCAAGCGTCGCCGGAGCGACGGTGGCCGGCAGACCGGCGCCAGTGGCGAGGCAGGCCCACAGCATCAGATCGAAATACGGCATTTGTTTGCCATTGACCTCGATCGATCGCGCATGCGGATCGGGCTTTTGATCGTGCCGGATGGGTCCCGTGGGGGCGGGCGGGCAAAGCACCACGTCGATATGCTCGAAAAACCGTGCCCACTCCTGGCGAAGGCGCTGCCGCCGCGCCTGAATGCCGACGAAATCCGGCGTGCTCAGGCGCATCCCGCGTGCCTGCAGAGCGCGATGGGAGAGATCGCCGGGCGAAAAATCGTGTTCGCGGGCGGCCAATTTGTCGCGGGCCTTATCAGGCAGGCCGGCGCCGATGAGCGCATGGGTAAGGACCGCGCACACCTCCCAGGCTTCCTCAAATGAAAACGCCGGGCGCGCGGACTCATCGACGATTGCTCCGGCCTCTTCAAGCATGAGCGCCGCCTTCCGCACGGCCGCCGCCACCGTCGCGTCGACCGGGGCGAAAGGCTCATCGAGCCAGAGCGCCGCGCGCAGTCCCCTGGGCGATGCATTGCGGGTTGAAGCGTGAGCCTCCGCCGGCATCGAAGGGTCGCGCGGCCCGGCCAAGACGTCGAGGGCGAGACCAAGGTCGGCGGCCGAGCGGGCGAGCGGGCCCGCGACAAGGAGCTCGGGATTGCGTTCGAGGCGCAACTCAGGCATTGGCGGGATATGGCCATATGTCGAGACAAGGTTCCAGGTCGTTTTCAGGCCGAAAATGCCGCAGCAATGCGCCGGCCAGCGGATCGAGCCGCCGAGATCCGAGCCGAGCTCGAGGGCGCTCATCCCGGTGGCGATGGCCGCCGCGGCTCCGCCCGAGGACCCACCGGGTGAAAAGCCCGGGTTCCATGGGTTATTGGTCGTCCCGTAAATGCTGTTGTAGGCCTGGAAGTCGCCGGTGAAAATCGGAACGTTGGTCTTGCCGAGAATGATTGCTCCGGCACGGCGCAGCCGGGCCACCGCGCTCGCATCTTCTTTCGAGATATAATTTTGCAGCGCGGGAGCGCCAGCGGAGGTCACCATGCCCGCAACCTCGAAACAATCCTTGATCGTCACCGGCAAGCCTTCGAGGGGACGAGCCTCGCCGCGCGCGATGCGCGCGTCCGAGTCCCTCGCGCCACGCCAGGCCGAGGCGGCATCCGTTTGCACAATCGCGTTCAGGGCCGGATCAAGGCGCTCGATGGCGGCAAGAGTCGAACCAAGGAGGTCCCGCGCGGAAAATTCCCGCCGAAGCAGGGCCGCGTGCAAACTGGAAGCGGAATCGAGTAAATCCGGCATGGCTGGTTGGCTCGGAATGCTTTAGCCATTTGGCGCTTTTCACGCAAATAGATCGCAAGAGGAATTTTCGCCATGCGGCCTCTGATCGTCGAGGAGCCCTATTCCAAGGCGGCCCTGCTCAGCCGGCGCCTCGCGGTGTTTTCGCTTGCCGTCGCCGTTATCGGGATTTTGGGCGTTGCGCGGGGCGTTGACCTGATCGCGGTCCTCGGCGGGGCAATTGTGATCGCCTGCGGCGCCATCTTATGCGCGCTGTTCGCTTTTGTGGTGATTTGGCGCAGCGGGCGCAAGGGCGCCGGGCAGGCCTTCGCGGGGCTCGTTCTCGCCGCTCTGCTTTTGGCCTACCCGGCCTATCTCGCTCAACAGACGATGCGCCTGCCGCGTCTTGCCGATCTCTCGACCGATATCGCCGATCCGCCGAGCTTTTCGCTTTCCCGCGAGGCCTTGGCCGCGCGCGGCGATACCACTCCGCCAAGCGTCGCGATCGCGAGACGCCAGGCGCAGATCATCGCCTATCCGCAGATCCAGCCGATCCTCCTCGATCTCGACGCGCGGGAAGCGTTCGATGCCGCCTTGGCGGCGCTGGCGGCAAACGGCTGGAAGATCGTCGAACAAAGGCCGCCGGGGGGGCGCGCGGGTCTTGGCCATATCGATGCCATCGCCACCAGCTTTATCCTCGGATTTCCTTCCGATATCACGTTGAGGCTAAGGCCGCTCGCCGGTCAGACGCGAATCGACATCCGTTCGGTGTCGCGCTTCGGGCCTTACGATTTCGGCGCCGACCCGCGCAATATTGCCAGCTTCGAGGCGGCGCTGGAAGCGGTAGTCGATAAGAAATGATTGCAAGGTAACCATGCAGATGATCGGATGCGATGATCACCGGTCCGGCTTATTGGGCGGTTGCGGTGCCGGAATTTTTGGGACGCGTCCGGTTTCGAGCAACGATTTCAAACCGCGGAGAATGACCGGCCAGCCGCGCCGTCCCCCTTCCAGCATATAGTCCGGAATCGGGGCCGGATGGGATTCGGTCATGGTGAGCCGCACGACTTCGCCGATCAGCTCGATCTCATCGGTGACAATCGCTTTCGGCGGCTTCTTGAGTGTCTCGATCCAGCCGGTATTCCAGGTGACGAACAGTTTGAGCGCCGGATCACTCTCGACGACCCGGCCCTTTACATCCGCGCGGCCGCCGGGCATTCGCAAAATCCACTCTGAATCCGCTCTTCCAATCGGATTCCACCGTGCCTCCAAAAAAATACGGAAAAGATATCCTTGAGGACAAGCGCGAGTTTCATACGCCATCAAAAATGATATCGCGGGTTTCGAGCGCTCAAGGTGCTTTGGCCTTATAAGAAAGGGCGATTAGGAACTTTACAAACCACGCGAAGTAGTTAGGATGAACCTTACTTCCAACTTATATGGAGAAACCTAATGGCTACCTGCCCGGTATGTGAAGGCAAAAAGGTCTGCGACTGTCCACAATGTAAGGGAACAGGAAAGGAAGGAAGCAGCGAATGTAAACATTGCGGTGGAACTGGAAAGGGAACATGCACCCATTGCAAAGGAAGCGGACAAGTCTAAACTTGTTGCGCTTCGCGCGCTGCTAAGTCCAAAAGTGTACAATTCCAGAAAATACTGGGTTGTGACTCACGCGACGTCAGCGCTACCCAGCATTTCCCGGGCATGGCCACGACAGAGGTCAAGTAAACGGTCTCTTCTGTTGCGCGGGGTTTGTGAAGTGGCGGGTCACGCTCTGATCCTTTTGCCCGACCATGAACCAATCCCGAAGACGGGTTCTAGTTTCATGCTCTTGCCTGCCGATAGATGGCGGCAAGCTTCCCCGGTCCCGACGAACCCTCGCTCGACGAGATCCTCGATGCGAGCGCGGACCGATGCAGCGGCCGCGTTGGCATGCGCCGGGTCGAGGTCCTCGCGGACATTGGCGACGATCGCCGCGATCATGAGGGCCAATGGTCCTTGGAGCGCCGGCCCGCCTCAATGATTGAGGTCATGCTGTCTCGCCGATCTGGAAGACTGAAGCATAGCGGATCTTCCAACCGGGCGCGTTGTCGCGGAACGGTTCCAGCGAGCAGATCGACAGCGGCCACCCCTCTCTCAACGAAGGGTCGCCTTCGTGGATCTCCCTCAACAGATCCGTGACCGGTTTCCAGCCCATTGCGCGTGCGACCATTGTCCGCACGCCCAAGTCGATCCCCGAGACAAAGAGGTATCCGCCCGGCTTGACCAGCCGCGCTATGTTACGCAGGCACCTTTCCGCAACCATCGGCTTCATATGGCAGAGAAACCGGTTTGCCACCACGATGTCCTGATAGCCTGGAACACCGATGAGTTCCGGATCGCCCGCATCCCCACAGAGCCAGTTGATTCTCTCTTTGAGCCATGGCCTGACCCTCGCAAGGTCGTCTTCCACCTCAAACATGGCCTCCATTTCCTCATCGGTCAGGCGCTCGAAAATCGACCTTTGTCGGCCCCCGACGGTATTCCCGGTCCCATCGCTACGACACGAATAGACTCCTCTCTCGGCAAATTTCAGAATTTCCTGCGACATGTCGACCGCGTGGATGGCGAGTTTCAAGTCCGGACGTGCCGAACGGATTGTCCACGAAATAGAATAAACCTCGGCACCCTTGCTGCAGCCCAAGACCGAGATGTCCACGCTGGAACCGGGGATGTTCTGGTCCAGAAGACGGCCATCAATTCCAGCTCTGCCTTGTTGCGTAGAAAAAAGGTGCCGAAACATTGTGCGCGCCGAGCATGGCGACGGACCAGGGCATGCACAAGCCTGCGGTACGCCTGGCCTGGCGAAGAACGGCGCAAAGACGCCGGCAGATGAATCCAAATCCCTCTAATTGAAGTTCCAAGGACCCTTCGGAAGATCCTTGAATTCGCCCATCCGTCTAGAAACATTTGAGATCCGCTTTTTGCCGTGGCAAAACACCGAACGTTTTGACGCGATCTCCAGCGTGACGAAGTTACCTCATCATCCGGCGAGGTCAATGACTTGACCGGGCGGCTTCCCGGCGAGGCCTTGCCAGCCGCGCCTTTGTTGTCCGGTTCGGCGAACGAGATGCACGCCCTCGGCAACGCAAAAGTCTGGCCAAGGTGGCAAAAAGGTGTTAAAAACACGCTTATAGTGTGTTGTGCGGTCAGGCGCGACGATATTCGAAGCAACATTTTCAAGTAGATTTTGCTGGGTGTGGGAGAAACAGCGCCATGAGCAATAACGATGTGGAACAAATCATCATCCGTCATCTTTCCGGCTCCAAGGCCAATCAGATCGAACATATTTCTTTTGCCGGTGTGAACGAAATAACCATAGGCCGCGACCCC
>JBATYB010000100.1:0-3293 GCA_049673825.1 Methylocella sp.
TACGACAGCATCGGAATTGAGAAAGATGCTTGTTATGTCGCAATGGCACAGAAGGCTATTCCGAAGCTCGCGGCGCTACTGATAAAGGAGATAGACCCAATTGGCGCGTAGCTTTTGAATCCCAGCACGATCAAGAGTCGCCGTCCGTGTCCCGAGGTCTCCGCGCGGGTTCTTGCGGAAATCAGCTTCCGTCACACGAGCCAAATAGACCTCGATGAAACGCATCGGCGCACGGCTCATAGCCGGTTCGGTTATGTGATCCGTATCATAGACGAAAACGCACATCCATTGATTGCGCGCGCCATGAGTGTCGACTGCGCCGCCTTATTTTTCGCGTGCTCTTGATTTCGACACCATCACTTCCCGAAGCAACCGAATTGTTAGGATAGCGGCCTTGCACGATCAAATCAGGATGACCGTTGAAATATCGGTTTTCGACTAGCGAGCGAGAGTGCTTTGCCATTGAGGCTGTCAGCATGTCGGAGATCATTCCGGACATGGCGGCAGGCCGCAGCATGTCGTCGAGACGGTACAAACCGCGTTGAAGCAGAAGCCCATTCACGTCATAGAAAAAATCGTAGATGTCTTGCATCGCCAGCTCAAAATCAGCCCAGCGAAGCTAGTACGGCAGTTCCGCTACATTGTTGAATTTCGACTTGTCAATGATTTCGCGATGTAGGGGCACAGCACGGAATTCCGATTCGTGCATAACCTTAGCAGCCGAATCGGCCGACGTTCCAGTTCGTCGTGGACGAATGCTGGGCCTGTTGAAGAACAAAGATAGAACTTGATTCGCTTCAGGGCGTCGTTTAGGCCTTCGCGCATGGGAAAAAATATCTCGCCGCCGCCTCAAACTGGGGGTGGCACTGAGCCGGTCAATCTGCGCGACGCGCTCGAAGAGCGCTACCTCGCCTATGCCCTCTCGACCATCATGGGACGCGCCCTGCCCGACGCCCGCGACGGGCTAAAACCCGTGCACCGGCGCATCCTTTATGGGATGCATATTTTGCGTCTCGATCCGGGCGCCGCCTTCAAGAAATGCGCGAAAATCGTCGGCGACGTGATGGGCTCTTTCCATCCGCATGGCGATCAGGCGATCTACGACGCTCTCGTCCGCCTCGCCCAGGATTTTTCCTCGCGCTATCCGCTGGTCGACGGCCAGGGCAATTTCGGCAATATCGACGGCGACGGCGCCGCCGCCTATCGCTACACCGAAGCGCGGATGACCGATGTCGCCGGGCTCTTGCTCGAAGGCATCGACGAGGACGCGGTCGAGTTTCGCGAAAATTACTCGGGCGACCAGAAAGAGCCCGTCGTTCTCCCCGCCGCGCTGCCAAATCTGCTTGCCAATGGCGCGCAGGGCATCGCGGTCGGCATGGCGACATCCATCCCGCCGCATAACCTCGCCGAACTGTGCGACGCGGCCCTTTATCTCATCTCGCACAACAATGCCACGACCGCTCAATTGCTGCGTTTCGCGCCGGGGCCGGATTTCCCGACCGGCGGAATCCTTGTCGAGACGGGCCAAGCGATCGCCGAGGCTTACGAGAGCGGGCGGGGCTCGTTCCGGATGCGGGCGCGCTGGTCGAAGGAGGAGGGAAGCCGCGGCGCGTGGGCCGCCGTCGTCACCGAAATTCCCTATTTGGTGCAGAAGTCGAAGCTCATCGAAAAGATCGCCGAGCTTCTGGCCGACAAGAAGCTGCCGGCCGTCGCCGATGTCCGCGACGAATCCGCCGAGGATATCCGCGTCGTCATCGAGCCCCGCACGCGCGCGATCGATCCTGAAATGATGATGGAGCAGCTTTTTAGACTGACCGAGCTGGAGAGCCGGTTTCCGATGAATATGAACCTGCTCGCCGATGGCGTCGTGCCCCGCGTGGTCTCCTTCAAGGAGGCGTTGCGGCAATGGCTCGACCATCGCCGCGAGGTTCTTCTGCGCCGCGCGCGGCACCGGCAGGCAGGGATCGTCCACCGGCTCGAGCTCGTCGCCGGAATGCTCGTCGTCTTTTTGAACCTCGACGCGGTGATCAGGATCATTCGCGAGGCCGACGATCCAAAGCAAGAGCTGCAGACAATTTTCGACCTTTCCGGCGTGCAAGCGGCTTACGTTCTCGACACAAGGCTACGCGGCTTGCGCCGGCTTGAAGAAATGCAGCTGCGCCGCGAAAGCGACGATCTCGCGAAGGAAAAGCGCGAGATCGAGGCATTGCTTGGCGATGAAGCCAAGCAATGGAAGACGGTCGCCGCGCAAATTCGCGAGCTCAGGAAGAAATACGGTCCCGAGACAAAGATCGGCCGCCGCCGCACGAGTTTTGGCCAAGCGCCCGATATCGCCGATGCCGCTATCGCCGGAGCGATGATCGAGCGCGAGCCGGTGACGATCGTGGTTTCCGAAAAAGGCTGGATCCGCGCGCTGAAAGGCAACGTCACGGATCTCGCCGGCGTGCAGTTCAAAGGCGGCGACAGATTGGCCGTGTCGTTTTTCGCCGAGACCACATCAAAGATCCTCGTTCTCGCCAGCGATGGAAGGATTTTCACGCTCGACGCAAGCAAATTGCCGGGCGGGCGCGGCCAGGGCGAACCCGTCCGTCTGATGGCCGATATCACGGAAAGCGAGACGATCGCCGCCGTCTTTCCCTATGTCGCGGGCCAGAAAATGCTGGTCGCCGCAAGCGATGGCCGCGGGTTCGTCGCGAGCCAGGACGAAATGGTTGGCGGCACGCGCAAAGGCAAGCTGCTTCTTATCGTTGCAAAGCCGGCAACCGCCGCGCTCATCGTTGCCGCCGATGGCGATCATGTGGCGGCGATTGGCGAAAACCGTAAGCTTCTCATATTTCCCCTCGCGCAGCTGCCCCAGATGCCACGTGGCAAGGGTGTTCGTCTGCAAAAATACAGGGATGGCGGGCTCAGCGATGCCAAGGTCTTTTATCTTGACCAGGGCTTGACCTGGAAAGACTCCGCCGGGCGGACATTTGGCGCCGGCGCAAGCGATTTGCGGGATTGGATTGGCAACCGCGCCGAAGCCGGGCGCCTGCCGCCAAAAGGATTCCCCAAGAACAATCGCTTTGGTTGAAACGACGGCCCGCGGTTCGCCAGGAGCATCTGGGGGGAACATGAGCGGTGAAGAACAAGATGAAGGCTCTCCGGATGACGAGCCCGCTAAGCTATCGGCATCACGCCGGCCCGTGTATCTGACTTGGCCGATAATAAAACTTGATTATCGTGCAGGGTCGAAAAGAGGCAACTTTTCGTCTGGGTGTGGGTCTGCGGCGTGCGAGCGCGAATGATAGACG
>JBATYB010000101.1:0-3826 GCA_049673825.1 Methylocella sp.
TAATATGACCGGGCAAGCCAAAAACTTGCATGGGGGGTCTCCTGAAGTTGTCGATTCGCAACCTCAGCTTGGGAGACCCTCTTCAATCCCGCAATCGTCTCATATGTGTTTGAGTGCGGACAGGCGGCAACGCGAGAGACCTGTTTATAGCTTTTGTTGGCCTCGTAGCGGGGCTCGACAATGAGAGCGCGCGGAAGTCTCTTAGAGCCGGTCCGGAAAGTTGACTATTGATTCCAACGCTTTCCTCCGCCTCGCCGCGATCCGTCTCATGCTCAAAAGGCGTTGTAATCAATAATAGTCCACGCAATCGCAAAGCGCCGAAAATGGCCGCGTTACCCGGCCGTGCGCTCTGGCGGCGCCACGTCCTGCCATTCGAGCGGGACCACCTTGCCCTGCTCGACGGTCAGCGCGAGGCGCCCATGCTTCAGCTCGATCGCCTTGGCCCCAAAAAGCTCGCGCCGCCAGCCGGTCAGCGCCGCGACCTTGGCATGATCGTCGGCGGCGATCGCTTCGAGATCATCGACCGTCGCGATCATCTTCGCCGCGACCCCGTGGCTGTCGCTGACATGGCGCAGGAGCACGCGCAGAAGCTCGACCGTCGCGCCATTGCCGCCGTTGCGCCGCTCGCGCTCGATCTTCGGCAGGGTCTTGGGGTCCCGCGCGAGCCCGCGCTCGACCGCCGCCAAAATCCCCGCGCTAGCGCGCGAACGCTCCAACCCGCGCGGAAAGGCGCGCAGATTGCCCAAGGCCTCGGCCGTTTTCGGCGCGGCGAGCGCAAGCTCGATCAAGACATCGTCCTTCAAAACCCGCGCGCGAGGGACGTCGCGCTTCTGCGCCTCGGCCTCCCGCCAGGCCGCGACCTCCATGAGCACCGCGAGATCGCGCGGTTTGCGGACCCGGTTGCGGAACCGCTCCCAGGCGTTTTCGGGGTGCTGTTCATAAGTCGAGGGCGACGCCAAGAGCGCCATTTCGTCCGCCAGCCAGCCGGTCCGGCCGGTTTCCTCCAATTTGGCACGCAGGAACCTATAGATGTCGCGCAAATAGGTGACATCGGCGATCGCATATTCAGCCTGGGCCGGCAAAAGCGGACGCCGCGACCAATCCGTGAAGCGCGAGGATTTATCGAGCCTGACTTTCGTGACGGTCTGAACAAGATCGCCGTAGGAGACCTGATCGCCGAAGCCGCAGACCATCGCGGCGACCTGGGTATCGAACAGCGGCGCCGGGATCAATTTTGCCAGATTCCAAATAATTTCAATATCTTGACGAGCCGCATGAAAGACTTTCGTCGGTTCCCGGTTGGCCATCAGCTCGAAAAAGGGCGAAAGATCCAGCCCTTCGGCCATCGCATCGACAGCCACGGCTTCTTCTTCCGACGCGAGTTGCACGACGCAGAGACGCGGCCAGAAGGTCGTTTCCCGCAAAAATTCGGTATCGACGGCGACATAGGGGTGGGTTGCAAGGCGGCGGCAGACGGCGCTTAGGTCTTCGGGCGTGGAAATCAGGGTCATTATGGTTCAATAATGCAAAGGCTGACCGTCGGCTATAGGCTCCCGCGCGTTGCATGGCCTGACCGGCCCGCCATCACAACCCCGCCTTGACAGATGCCACCTCCCATGCGGTTCTCCGCGCGCTTGGCGCGAACCACAAGGCCGCGCCCAACCCTCTTCCTCTTGCTCGTGACCACCTATAATGCACCGCTACCGTTCCCATAACTGCGGCGCCCCGCGGGAAACGCAGGCCGGCGAACCGGTTCGCCTTTCCGGCTGGTGTCATCGCATTCGCGATCATGGCGGCGTCTTGTTCATCGATCTTCGCGATCATTACGGCGTTACCCAATGCGTCGTAGATCCGGATTCGCCCGCGTTCGCGCCAGCCGAAAAGCTTCGCTCGGAATGGGTCGTCCGGATCGACGGCGCGGTCCGGAAACGCCCCGCGGGCACCGAAAATCTCGAAATGCCGACCGGCCTCGTCGAAGTCTATGTCACCGAAATCGAGGTTTTGGGAGCCGCCGCCGAATTGCCCATGCCGGTGTTCGGCGAGCAAAATTATCCTGAAGACATGCGGCTGCGCTATCGCTTCCTCGATCTGCGCCGCGAGAGGCTGCATCAAAACATCATGCTGCGCGGTCAAATCATCGACTCGCTCCGCGCGCGGATGAAGGCACAAGGCTTTTTCGAGTTCCAAACCCCGATTCTCACCGCTTCGAGCCCCGAGGGCGCGCGCGATTTTCTGGTGCCGTCCCGCTTGCATCCGGGAAAATTCTACGCCCTGCCGCAGGCGCCGCAGCAGTTCAAGCAGCTCATCATGGTGGCTGGCTTCGATCGCTATTTCCAGATCGCGCCGTGTTTTCGCGACGAGGATGCGAGAGCCGACCGCAGCCCGGGCGAATTCTACCAGCTCGATGTCGAGATGAGTTTTGTCACGCAGGAGGATGTCTTCGCGGCGGTCGAGCCGGTGTTGCGCGGCGTCTTTGAGGAGTTTGGGGCGGGCCGCCCGGTGGCCCAAAAATTCCCGATGATTCCCCATGCGGAGGCGATGCTGAAATATGGCTCCGACAAGCCGGACCTTCGAAATCCACTTATCATCGCTGATGTGACGGCAGAATTCAACGACAATCGCGCTAACTTTAAGGCCTCCAAGGGCAAGACGGTAAGGGCCATTCCCGCGCCGGGTGCCGGAAGCCAGCCGCGCAGCTTCTTCGACAAGCTGAACGACTGGGCGCGCAGCGAAGGTGCGCCGGGGCTTGGTTATATGATTTTTACTGAGGAAAATGGTTCGTTATTGGCGCGCGGGCCGATCGCAAATCACGTCGGTCCAAACGTATTCAGAGCCATCGCAAAAAAGGCGGATGTGAAAGCGGGCGACGCCGTGTTCTTTTCGGCAGGCGCCGAGACACCGGCGGCGAGACTCGCGGGCGCCGCGCGCATTCGCATCGGGACCGAGCTGGGGCTCTCCAAGGCCGACGTGTTCGAATTCTGCTGGATCGTCGATTTTCCAATGTACGAATGGAACGAGGACGAGAAGAAAATCGACTTTTCGCATAATCCTTTTTCGATGCCGAATTTCGACCCCGAGGCTTTTCTCGAGCTCGATCCGGCCGATGAAGAGTCAATTCTCGGCATCAAGGCCTTTCAATACGACATCGTCTGCAACGGCGTCGAGCTTTCCTCCGGCGCGATCAGAAACCATCGGCCGGACATTATGAAGAAGGCCTTCGCGCTCGCCGGCTATGGCGAGGACACGTTGCTCGAAAAATTCGGCGGCATGTATCGCGCCTTCCAATATGGCGCGCCGCCGCACGGCGGGATCGCGCCGGGCCTCGACCGCATCGTCATGCTGCTCGCGGGCGAGGACAATTTGCGCGAGGTCGTGCTTTTTCCGATGAACCAGCGCGCCGAGGATCTCCTCATGGGCGCGCCTTCCACGGTGTCCCCGAAGCAATTGCGCGAGTTGCACATCCGGCTCAATTTGCCTGACCCCAAGAGTTGAAACACGAGCAGGCCGATTCACCCCGGTGCGCCGGACTGGTAGGATGGAGCGAACACTGATTCGCGGGAGCCATCCTCGTGATTGACAGTCTGGATCAAACCGGCCGCCTCCTTTGCAAACTAGAGGAGTCTTTGCCGCTCGCCGCGCGTGCAACGCCCGCCCTGGCGGCGCGGCAAAAGCGCGGGCAAGAACTTTATTGCGAAACATAATCGGGCGCGGCCGTCGGAACGCCGATTTGCAGCCAGACGTTTTGGTCGGTTTGCGACTGGCGTTTGACAAAACGATAGCCGGTGCGGTTCCAAGGTTTTACCTCGTCATTCAAATTGTCGAGGAC
>JBATYB010000102.1:0-4757 GCA_049673825.1 Methylocella sp.
GTGTAACATGGCCGGGCAGGCCAAAAACCTGCATGGGGTTCTCCTTGAGTCTCGAGCATCACAACCCGAGCTTCGGAGAACCCCTCCTTCAAGGCAACAATCTCATATCTGTTTGAGCGCGGTCAGCGGCGGTTGCGGCGACCCGGGGCTCCGGGAGCAAGTTAACGGCCGTCAACGGATGGCAATTTGCGTGATTCAACTCGCGGGCTTCAACGAGAGCTGGCTTGGCAAGTTTGAACCGGACGATAATTCGATTTTCTGCCTGAAGGCGGCGACGATTCGCCGCTTCGCAGGTGCGCGCAAGGCGGTTAACGCTCGGCGATCGCGCCGGGCGGCGGCTCGCCCGGCCAACAAGGTAAAAATCGCGCGTCCCGAAACACCAAAGCCTAACGGTCTTCTGGCATAGTCTCTTGAAACGATGGAAAGAAGCCGCGATGTCAGCGCCGGAAAATCGAACGATGGAAAAGCCGACGCACGAGCGCCAAAACGTGACGCGCCACCGCGTTCTCAAGGGAGCGCGGATCGCCTTCAAAGGTCACGAGGCGGTGATTGATTGTGTGGTCCGTAACCTGTCGGACCGGGGCGCCTGCCTCATCGTGGAAAGTCCCATCGGCATTCCGGACTCATTTGATCTAATGCTCGACCACGCATCCGTCCGCGATTGCCGCGTGACTTGGCGGAAAGCTACGAAAATCGGCGTTGAGTTCGCGTAGGCGATTTTTCCGGCTCCGCCTCGATCGAGCTTTGTTCGATACAGAAATCGAACGCCGGATTAGGTTTTCCGGCAAACGTCTAAGTGTCGTTAATCCGGGTTCGGAGCGCTGGACAGGGCCGGCCGGCGGCGCAATCGGCCAACAAGGTAAACTTTGCATATTCCGGAACATCTAAACGCAACTGGCGCGTGACAAATTTGCGCGGGAAACAGGCGAGAAGCGCGGGATGCCGGCGGCTCGTCAGATCCATTGTCTAAGCAAATTCGCTCATCAGGCGCAGGCGGCGCCGCGGAACCACGATCCGAACCGAGCAAGGACGCACGATGCTGCGCGTATATAGCTGTCTTACCGAACAACATGATCTCCGGCTCGTCTTCATCGCCGGATTGATTTGCATTGCCGCTTGCTTGATATCCCTGAATCTTTTCGTTCACGCCAATGGCGCGGAGAGGGGCCGGCCCCTTTCATGGTTGTTGGGGGCGGCCACGGTCTTCGGCGCGGGCGTGTGGGCGTTCCATTTCATTTCAGAGCTGGCCTATGAGCCGGGTGTTCCCATAGACTACGACGCCGGTTTGACCGCAATTTCGCCGGTCGCCGCGATAGGAGCGGCCTGGCTCGCGATGTTTGTCGCGCACCGGTTTGCGGCTCCCGTGCTCGGCGGCGCCATGATCGGGGCGGCCATCGCCGCGATGCACTTTATCGGGATGGCCGCGTTGCGGGCGCCCGCCCAACTGCACTGGGACGCCGGCTATGTCCTGGCGTCGATCGCCATTGCCATGACCTTCGCCGCCGCCGCAATGCGAGTCTTGTCATGGGGACCGGTCCTGCAAGGCCGCCTCTTGGCCATGGCGCTGCTCGTCCTGGCGATTTGCGGACTTCATTTCACGGCCATGGCGGCCGTCACTTTTGTGCCCGACCCGCTTATCGCGGTGCCCGGCCATGCCGTCACCCCAACCGTCCTCGCCATCCTGATCGCCACGGTAACGGCTCTCATCGCCGGGCTCGGCCTGCTGGACCTGATCGTGGATGACCATTTGGCGTTGAGGGCCGCGCAAGAGGCGGAGCGGCTCCGGTGCAGCGCGGACCATTTGGCGCGCGCGCAGCGGATCGCCCATACCGGCAGCATCGAACAGGATTTGCGGACCGGCGCCATCGAATGGTTCGGCGAAACCTACCGGATCTTCGGACTCGATCCGAATCTGCCGCCGCCCGTGGGGGAAGCTTTCCTCGCACTCTTTCACCCCGACGATCGCGCCGCGTGTGAAACGCAGGGACCCGCTCACCAAGCCGCCGCCGCGGGCCAGCTTCATAATAAGCCGCACGTTTCTCTCCGGTTTCGTATTGTCCAGCCTGGCGGCGCGGTGAGATTGGTTCATCACGAATCCGAATTGGTTTTAGATCAAACTGGCGCGGCGGTCCGCTGGATCGGGACATACAAGGATGTGACCGAGGCTGTTGAGGCGGAAGAATCGTTCAAATTGCTTTTCGAGGGCAATCCCGTGCCGATGTGGCTCTTCGATCCCGAAACCCTGAAATTTCTGGCGGTGAACGACGCGGCGGTCGTTCATTACGGTTATGATAGAGGGTCGTTCCTTAAGTTGACCTTGCTCGACATGGTGCCGCAAGAGGACAGGCACGACGTCAAGTACGCGATTCGAAACAATCCCGGTGCGAGCGGAAGCCCCAGCCACGTGTGGCAACATGTCAAGGCGGATGGGACGGAAATCGACGTCCTCACTTATTGGCGCCACACCATGTTTTGCGACCGGCCCGCGCAGCTTGTGGCGATCATGGACGTGACGGCGAAGCGCCAGGCCGAGGCACGCATCGCCCATATGGCGCATCACGATGCGCTGACCGGTTTGCCAAACCGGGTGTTGTTTCACGAGCGCCTGGACGAAGCCCTGCTGCGGGTGCGCCGGGACCGGGACAAGTTTGCCGTTCTTTATCTCGATCTCGATGAATTCAAGAATGTCAACGACACCTTGGGGCACGCCGCCGGCGACAAGCTTTTGGTGGCGGTGGCGGAGCGTCTGCGCACGTGCTTGCGTGACTGCGACATGGTCGCGAGATTCGGCGGCGACGAATTCGCGGTCCTGCAAATAGGGCTTGCCGGACCGCATGAGGCGGGCGCCTTTGCCGATCGCATCGTGACGCTCTTGAGCGAGCCTTACGATATCGACGGTCAACAGGTCGTGATCGGAGCCAGCGTCGGCATCGCGCTTGCGCCAGCCGATGGCGAGACCTCCGATCAACTTCTGAGGAACGCCGACATGGCGCTCTATCGGGCCAAGGAGGACGGCCGGTGCACCTTCTGCTTTTTCCAACCCGGCATGGACGCCCGCCTTCGAGCCCACCACACGCTGGAGCTCGATTTGCGCAAGGCGCTCGCGGCCGGCGAATTCGAAGTCTATTATCAGCCTCTCGTCACCCTTGAGACCGGCGTCATTTCCGGCTTCGAGGCGCTGCTTCGCTGGCACCATCCGGTGCGCGGGATGGTGACCCCGGCGAAGTTCATTCCGCTCGCCGAGGAGACCGGCTTGATTGTTCCCATCGGCGAATGGGTGCTGCGTCAAGCCTGCGCCGAGGCGGTGGCATGGCCGGACGATTTGAAAGTCGCGGTGAATCTTTCGCCGGTTCAGTTCAAGAAAGGCAACTTGCCGCAGGTGGTTTTCGCGACGCTCGCGAGCGCGGGACTGCCGGCGGCGCGCCTCGAGCTCGAGATCACGGAATCCATTTTTCTGGCGGAAAGCAAAACCAACCTCGCCACTTTGCGCCGCTTGCGCGCGCTCGGCGTCGCCATTTCGATGGATGATTTCGGCACCGGCTATTCCGGCCTGAGCTATCTGCGCGCGTTTCCCTTCGACAAGATCAAGATCGACCGCTCGTTCATTTCCGAGCTTGGCGATAGCGCGGATTGCATGGCGATTATCAAGGCGATCACCCATCTTGGATCGAACCTCGGCATTCCCACGCTGGCGGAAGGCGTCGAGACAAAAAAGCAACTCTCATGGTTGCGCGAAGTCGGCTGCACGGAAATGCAGGGCTATTTGTTCAGCCGGCCGGTTCCGGCAAGCGAAATCGCGGGATTGCTGAGCTCGCAACGCATGTCCCGGCAGGCCGATCAATATCTTCTCACCGCATAGAGCGGGCCTTTAAGAGCATGCCCCGATAAAGTTGGTGGCGGCGCAATGAGGTGAGGTTGCCCGAGGGTCTCTCGGTCTGCGGGCGTGGGTCCCATGCGCTAAGGTCCGGGGAGCATCCCGTTCTCGATAAGATTAGTCCAGCCAAAACTGCCCAATGGCCAAAGCAACGCCCGAACAAGCGGTTGCTGTGAGAACGGCCTAAAGGCGCCGTCCTTCAGTTGATCGACGCGGCTCCACAAGGTTTCCAACTGCTCCGCGTAGCGAGGGTTGTCGTCCGAGTCTTTTTGCGTTGCGTCGCTGCTTTCGTCAGCCACCTTGGGGGAATGACCCCTGGCGGCGATGATGCCATCTGTTAGATTTTGCTTGGCCGTATCTCGCGCGGCCGTCGCCGCCCACCACAGCAAAATGGCGCACCCGAAAACGACAGAAAGACTGATTCCTGCCGCAATGAGGTTCGTCAGGCAAGGGGCGTAATTGGCGAACACCGTGCTGCGGGACACAATTAGCAACGCTATCATCACAAACGGGTAATAGATCAGCGAGCCGATGCAACGCGTGCGCTTCGCCACGAAATCTAGGCCGATCCATTCATCGACAAGATGAGTTTGCAGGCGCAGGCGGCCGCGGAATTCCTTCATCGTATCGGTGGGCCATTCAGTCTGAGCGCGATGCAATTTTGAGCGCGATGCAGTCTGAGCGCGATGCAGTTTGTTGACAAAGAGCAGGCAGAGGAAAGTCGCGTCGAAGACGAAGAAAGTCAAAAACAGCATAGAAAAGACGTCCCGGAGTACCGTCCACTTCTTATAAGCATTGTAAGCAAGCTCGCTCCGCACGGGGATTGTCGATTCGCCGAACAATGGCCTGAGGACAAAATAATAGATTACCACCATGATTACGG
>JBATYB010000103.1:0-9028 GCA_049673825.1 Methylocella sp.
GCGATCGCGCGCGCCATGTCGCGAGCCTGAAAATCGGTCCAGGTCATCTCGGCCCAAAATTTTGTTTGCGGCATGAGGCATCCCTTGCTGCGGGGCGGGCGGAGTGCCTGCTTCAAGGACCTCCACGGACCTCAAGCCCTTACCCTGAGGAAGCCCGAGGGGCTGTCTTGAAGGGCGAGGGCGCCTCGGCAGCCGCGTGGCGCATCCTTCGAGACGGCCCCTCGGGCCTCCTCAGGATGAAGGCGAGGCTTTCGAAACAGTCTCTGTGTGCAAAAGCTTGCATATTTGCCGCCCCTGCGCAAAGCGCGTCTATAACATGAGTCGCGTCCATCAAGGCGCCCGGCGGGTCTCGCACATTTGTTCCATGGTCGCGCATGGGCTAACAATTTGGCCACGCTCCATCGGGGAGGGAGCAATCATGCCGGCGTGGAACCTACTTCCTACCTTGCCGCGTCGCCCGCTGGCGCTTTTGGGTGCGCTGGCGATTTGGCTGGGGTTGGGCTCGCTCGACCTGGCGTGGGCGCGTGGCCGCTACGACGACGTCAAGACCGCCGAGGGCTGGGCGTGGTCTCAAATCAAGCAGGGCAACGTGGCTGACTTCAACCAACGCTGCGGCACGATGCCCCCGCTCGACCCCAACAATGAGAAGGACGCGCGCTGGGGGGACAACTGCCGCAAAGTCCCGGCCCTTTTCGTGGAGAGTCTGCTGACCGAGGCGTCGTTGCGGGACGCGGTGCCGTTCGAGGGAGTCCGGATTACCGGAGCCCGGATTGTCGGAAATGTCGAGCTTGAAAACGCGAAGCTCATTCGACCCATCGAGATCTTCGGCAGTCGGATCGAAGGCGCGATCACGCTGCTTCACGCACGGACAGACAGCTTGATCGTGATCGACGGCTCGCTGACGACCGGCATTTTCGACGCAGACAATCTGCGTTCGAAGAGCGATCTGCTCCTGCGCGATGGCGCAACTTTCAAAAGTGTGGTGCGGCCGAACGGCGCTAAAATCGATGGCAACGTTGACATGACCGGCGCCAGTTTCGGCGGCCAGCTGAACGCCGACTCCTTGCAGGTCGGAGGCAATCTGTTCATGAAAGCTGGCGCCCAGGACAAGGCCAACTTCATGGACGTGAACCTGAACGGCGCGAAGATCGTGGGAGAAATCTCCATGAACGGCGCTTTTTTCGACGGCCCGCTCAACGTCCACTCCCTGCAGGCCGGGCACGATCTGCTCATGAGAGGTGTTTACTGCGTCAAGGAAACAGTCATGACAGTCGCGCAGGTCAGCGGCAATCTGGATCTGCGCGGCGCCACTCTGCCCGGTCTCGATCTCTCGGGCACATCAATTGACGGGGACTTGGAACTCGGTGGGCACGGGTCCACCGTATGGACGGGACAGGATGGGCAACCCAGAGCACTGAACCTTCGCAATACGCATATCGGCAATCTGATGGATTCGAAGGATGCATGGCCGGCTCCGGGGCAGCTCCATCTCGATGGCTTCACCTTCAAGCATCTCGGCGGATTTGAAGGTGAAACCGGAGAGAAAATGCGCGAGCGGGAAATGGTGTGGTGGGACAAAAAATGGGCAAGGCTCGATCCAGACTACAGCCCCGCTCCTTACGCGCAGCTGTTCGCCGCATTGTCAAGCTCGGGCGACCACGATGCGGCCAACGATATCCGATACCGCGGCCGCGAGCGCGAACGCGACGAGGCCTGGCGGCAAGGCAAGTGGGGTAGCTGGCTTTTCCAAACCGCCCTACGCGACGTGGTCGGCTACGGTGTCGGCTTTTATACGTTCTTCGTCCTCGGTTGGGTGCTCGGCATCTCCATCGTCGGCGCGGCGTTCCTCTGGTGGACCGTGCCGGCAGCGAAGCGATATGGGCCCATTTGGTGCTTCGGCGCCAGCATCTCCCGGCTCTTGCCAGTGATCGAGGTCAACAAGGAATTCACCGAGTTCTTCAACGATCCCGATCGCAAACGCTTGACCGGCCGGCAGAGTTTTATCTTTAATGCGATGGCCGTCGTGGGCTTTGTGCTCGGCGCGATTCTGATCGCCGCCGTCTCCGGCCTAACCCAAAGCTCCTGACGCGGGCGTTAGGGCGTGCGGCGGATCAGTTCAAATGTGATCCGCGTTGCGCCACATGCCGGCATCAGCTTGCCTCACCGCTCCGGCCTGTCCAAATACGACGCACTTGACATCACGCATCCTAATCCATTTGGTGGTTAGGGTCCGTATTGACTGGGGCTCGTTGGCCCATTGGCGCTCGACCCTCAACGAAAGGGAAAATCCATGAACATTCGTGCCATTCTCTGCGCGGCGTCTCTCTCTGTTTTGCTCGCAACCCCGCAAACCGCGGTTGCGCAGCAAGGCGTGAAGGTCGGCGCATTGCGCTGCGAGGTCTCTGGAGGCCTCGGTCTTATCATCACGTCGAGCAAAGAGATGAGATGCGTTTTCACCTCGGCGCGCGGGCGTAGCGAGGATTATTACGGCACGATTCGCAAATTCGGCCTCGATATCGGCGCAACCGATCGGGGCGTGTTGGCCTGGGACGTATTTGCCCCATCCGAAGGACCCAGGCGCGGAGCGCTCGCCGGTGATTATGCCGGCGCCACCGCGTCGGCGACCGTCGGGGCCGGAGTGGGCGCGAACGCGCTCGTCGGCGGCTCCGGCCGCTCGTTCACGTTGCAGCCCTTGTCAATTCAAACGCAGACCGGGCTTGCACTCGCCGCCGGCGTGGCGGAGCTGACCCTTCGCCCCGGGCGCTGAACACTGGCAGGACGCGATGGCCCGTTCCCTGTCGCGGGCCTCGAAATGGGCCGGGTCATCCCGGCCCAAATTCGGGATGGTGCGAGGTGCCGGAAATACTCGGCCAGGCAGTCCGGAATTGGTCTTTAGTTGCGCAAAGAGGAATAATGCGGCGGCGAAAGATGAGAATCCATCCAGTTTGGATGGATCGCTTGTGGTGCGACCAGGCTGACCACGACAATTATGGCCGACGCCGCGAGCGTGCAGGTCGACAAGATCCAGAGCGCGATTCCGTAAATATCCGGCCTGATGCCACTGGGAGGGATGGTGCAGTAGATGGCCAGGACGGAAAGCACGCATAGCCAAAGAGCCAGAAAAATGATCATGTTTTGTCTCCTTGTCCCAAATATACACCCAAGAGTCTTTTCCGGCAATACTTCCGGTCATCGCTCCCCACGCCAGAGCTTTTCCATTCTCGCGGAAGGACAGCAAACGCGTCGCGCATGAGCGGCCCGGGTTGCCGAGCCGCTGATCGATCGGGGAGCAGGTCGAGAATGGTGCCTTGGAGGATCCCCTAGCGAGCAAAAGAAAAGCACCCAACTCGCTGACTAACGCGGCAAAAACCCGCAAAATTTCGGTTGCCGCAAGCCCCGCGCTTGCGCCCGCCAGGGTCACGTTCGCGGCGCGCCCCGAGACTCGGCCGGGCGCCTCTGTTCATCGCGCGGGCACTTGATTATAGAAACGCCCATAAATATAGACTTGGGCCTTCCCCTCACGAACAAGAGCCTTCGTTTGCCGCGCGAACGAACATGCAGGGTCCATGGTCAAAATCACATATATCGATTCCTTTGGCGAAGCACGGGCCATCGAGGCGCAAGAAGGCGCCACGGTCATGGAAAACGCCATCCGCAACGCGATCCCCGAGATCACCGCCGAATGCGGCGGCGGCTGTGCCTGCGCGACGTGCCATGTCTATGTCGGCGAAAAATGGGTGGGCCTCACCGGCAAGGCTTCGGACCAGGAAGAAGATATGCTGGATTTTGCTTATAAGGTTCAGCCCAACTCGCGGCTTAGTTGTCAGATCAAGGTCACGCCGGAGCTCGACGGGCTCGTCGTCACCACCCCGGACCGGCAAGGCTAGGAGCGTTTTCGCCGGAACGGAAACTGGCTCCTTGCGCGGGAATGGGTGGCGATGCGAGCTTCGCTGGAGAAAGGCCGATCCGGTTCGGCCCGAACCGGCTATCGCGTTTGCATGTTCACGTCGCTGCGAGGGAGCTCGAAGCCATGGAAACCAAGCTCAAACTGAACCTGATTTTTTTCGGATTGGAATTCGATATTACGCGGATTCTTTCCGAGCTTCGCGTCCTATTGAAGTTCAATATTTTTCTTCTGCCGGCGATGGCCGCGAGTTACGCCGCCGCGGGCTATATTGTTTGGGGTCAATTGTCGGCGAATGCCGAACAGGAAGTCATGGAAACCGCGCGCATGATGCTTGAGGGGGCGCGGGCGATGCGCACTTACACCACGACACAGTTGGCGCCGCTGTTGGACCAGGAGCAGGCGAAAGTGGAGCATGGCGTTCAAAATATGCAGCAAGTCATGGACGTCCAAATTCCAGCGGCTTTGCGAAAAGCCATGACGGGGCACCCCTTGGCGCAGGAACAACGGATTTTGCATTCCGCCCTCCACGGGATTCACGACATCGCGCAGCGGGAGCAGAATGATTTGCCGGAGCGGCAATTCTTTCCGCAGTCAATCCCTTTCTACGCGGCGACGGAAGCGTTCAATTATTTCAAGGTGCAATTTCCCGATTTTGCCTACAAGGAAGCGGCCTAAAACTCCACCAACCTGCGGGATCGTGCCGCTGACTGGGAATCCGACATCGTGAATTTTTTCCGCGACAATCCGTCGAAAGAGGAGTTCGCTGGCCGCCGCGATACTCCGGCCGGAAGTTCCCTCTATCTGAGCACGCCGATCCGCGCCGACAGCGATAGCTGCCTCGGCTGCCACGGCCGCGCCGAAAAGGCGCCGCCCGAGCTCGTGACGCTTTATGGGAGCGGCCATGGATTTGGCTGGCGGCTCAATGACGTCATCGGCGCGCAAATCGTCAGCGTTCCGGCGAAGGTAGCGCGCAACCGCGCGGCCGCCGCGATGAAAACGGTCTCGATCTGGCTGGGCGGAATTTTCTTGGGCCTTTACGCGATCGTCAATGTTATTGCGTTCGCCTTCATATCCCGGCTAGTTGCCAAGGCGGCGGCGCCATGAGACCGCTTCTTTTCGAAATGATTCCGGAGCATGGAATGAGGGAAAGCATAAAAACCGGCGTGGTCATTGTCGGCGCCGGGCCGGCCGGTCTTTTCGCCGTGTTCGAGCTTGGCCTGCTCGACATCGAAGCGCATCTCATTGACATTCTGCCGAAACCCGGCGGCCAATGCGCCGAGCTTTATCCCGAAAAGCCGATCTACGATATCCCTGGCTTTTCGAAAGTGTCGGGCCAGGGGCTCGTCGATGCCTTGCTGCGGCAAATCGAGCCGTTTCACCCGTCCTTCCATTATGGCGAATTGGTCGAGGCGCTGGAGGTTCTGGGGACCGCCGAAGCGCCGTCGTTTCGCATCCGCACCAGCGGCGGGCAAATCTTCGAGTGCAAGGCCGTCATCGTGGCGGCCGGCGGCGGTTCGTTCCAGCCGAAGAAGCCGCCGATTGCCGGCATCGAGGCCTACGAGGACAAGTCGGTCCTTTACGCCGTGCGCAGAATCGAGGATTTTCGCGGCAAACATGTGGTGATCGTCGGCGGCGGCGATTCGGCGCTCGACTGGACCCTCAATCTGCAGCCTGTCGCCAAGCACCTTACCCTGGTCCACCGCCGCGACGATTTTCGCGCCGCGCCGCTGTCGGTCAAGGCCATGCGGGCGCTCGTCGCCGCCGGGCGGATGGACTTGCGCCTTGGCCAGATTGCCTCACTTACCGGCGAAGAGGGCGAGCTCTCCGACGTGACCCTAAAGGACGCGAGCGGCGGATCGCACGAAATCCCCTGCCAAAGGCTGATCCCTTTTTTCGGGCTCACGATGAAGCTCGGTCCGGTTGCCGGTTGGGGACTGAACCTGCACGAGAACCTCGTTCCGGTCGATGCGGGAACCTTCGAGACCAATGTCCCCGGCATTTTCGCGATCGGCGACATCAATCATTATCCGGGCAAGTTGAAACTCATTTTGTGCGGCTTCCACGAGGGCGCGCTGGCGGCGCAAAAAGTCTACCACTATGTCTACCCAGGCAAGAGGCTGACGTTCCAATACACGACATCCTCCACGAGCCTGCAGAAAAAGCTCGGCGTGAATTGAGACCGCCCCGCCATATCGCGCCGGCTTGGGAGAGAACATGATCCGCATCGCCCTTTATGCCGGATCCTTCGATCCCCTGACCAACGGCCATGTCGATGTCATCGAAAGCGCCGGAGCTTTGTGCGGCGAGCTTGTCGTCGCGATCGGCGTGCATCCGGGCAAGACTCCATTGCTCGGCGCCGAGGAGCGCGCCGGCCTAGTCGAAAAAGTCTGCGCCGAACTTCTCGCGGCCCGCTCGTGCAAGCTTTCGGTGCGCACCTTTTCTGGCCTCGCGGTCGAGGCGGCGCGGGCAGCCGGAGCTAGTCTGATGCTGCGCGGGGTTCGTGACGGCACGGACCTTGACGCCGAGATGCGGATGGCTGCGATGAACGCAACGATGGCGCCGGAGATCAAAACGGTGTTTTTCGCGGCTTCGCCCGCCGTTCGTCATATTAGCGCGACATTGGTGCGGCAGATCGCCGGGCTCGGCGGCGACGTCTCGGCCTTCGTGCCCGAGGCGGTCGCGCTCGCGCTCGAGGCCAAACGGCAGGCGCCGGAATAAGTTGCCGCCGGGTTTCAGGGAAGGAATGAACTCATATGACGCTTCGCCACATGATTTTTTGTCTTTGCCTGGCGCTCGCCACGGTTTCGAGCGCGCTCAACGCCGCTCCGGCGAAAGACCTCCAACACACGCTCTATCTCGACACCAAGGACGGCCGCGTCACGATCCTGCTCCGGCCCGATCTCGCACCCAAACACGTGGCCCAAATCGAGGCCTTGACGAAGCGCGGCTTCTACAATGGCCTCGTCTTCCACCGGGTCATCGACGGGTTCATGGCGCAGACGGGCGATCCCACCGGCACCGGAATGGGCAAATCCGATCTTCCCAATATTCCGGCCGAATTTTCCGCCGAGCCATTTAAGCGCGGCACCGTCGGCATGGCCCGCTCGCAAGATCCGGACTCGGCCAATTCGCAGTTCTTTATCTGCTTTGCCGATGCGGGGTTCCTGAACCACAAATATACCGTTGTCGGCCGGGTGATTTCCGGCATGGGCGTCGTCGATAAGATCAAGAAGGGCGCCAAGGAAGACAACGGCGCGGTGACCAATCCCGACAAGATCGTCACGATGCAGCTCGCGGCCGATGCGGCTTCGGGAAAAAAATAGACCGGGGCGCCCGCAGGCGTAATTGCTCGCGTTCCTTTCGGCTGCGTTGAGTCCGCGAGGGGCGTTCCCGCGAGGGTAAGATGGATTGCTTCGAGGGCGCCTATTGAACGGCGGCGGCTTTTCGATTGGGCCGTGAGGCTCGCGGCCGCCTCCAGAAGCGCCTTTGCTTCCTCGAAAGGCACCCAACCCATGATCACGAAATTTGATCTAGCGGCCTCGCTCCTGGCCGCAACATCGCCCGCCTTCGCGGAACAGGCAGGCATGATGATGATTTATGGGCACGGTAACACCACCTGCGCCGAATGCAACACGATGCCGGAGCACGGGCGCAATATGGTTGGCCAATGGATAGATGGCTTCTTCACCGCCCTTAGCCTTGTCGCGGCGTGGGAGGACTACGATGACGGGAGCCCACAAAATCCGCTGGTGATGATAGCTGCTGTTGCGGCCGATTGCGTCGAAAACCACAGCGAAAACGGCTCTTACGCCGCTTGGGACACAGCAAATTCCTTTAGAAGCCAACGGCTTTGCCGTGGGAAGAGGAAACCCGCCAAGATGACCGGGCAGGGCTGGGTCTGCACTAACTGACCCCAGCCGGAGCCACACGCTCCGGCTTCTGAAGCGCCAGAGACTCGTGCGGAGATGAAACGTAAATGACCACCGGCCAATGACTGTAAGCCACCTTTCTTCTCCTCGCCTGGATTTGGACGTGTCGCGTTACCGCAGACCCAAACCCAGAGGACCAGCCTTGAGTAAAGACTGTTTCAGCCGCCCTCGTGGCGCCAACGATGATGGCGCGCGTCACGCATGCCGGCGCCCACTTTTGCGCCGATGGCATTAAGGGGTTCGCCCGATACAGAGTCGCCGCCGCGATATGCGACCCGGCTTGGCATATCCGTGGCGCTTACAGAAAAATCATGAATGATTCGAACCGATGTTTGCTTGGCGCCGCAAGGATAGGAAAAGGGCTATCTCCAATGGAAGTCGACGCCTTGGACGGCGAGAGTATGCCGGAAGTTGTTCGACAAACCCAAACGGCTGGCCGCGGCGAACAGTTTTGTGCCGCAATCGGTGCTGAATTGGATGGGATCGAGAGCGAGCAACGACAACATTGAGCGTTCTCTTGGCCGGTCTTCGGGCCGGTCGCGAGAAGCGCCACTATTTCGCCGAAAAGAATTACCGCAATGATTAAGAAATTCGCCTTTCCTTGTGCAATCATTGCCGGTGCCGGGCCTCTCGCTGGGTGCACCCATGTCCGCCAAGAGGATTTAGACGCCTGGGCGGGGCAGCCGTCGATCTTTTCGACAAACACCCTGTCTTTCTCACAATGCGATCTGTTCGCGCCGTGACGGCGGACGGGACCGAGTTTCGGAACCATGCGAACGGTGCCGCAGTCGGGTCTTGCGATGGTGGCGAATGAGTTTTCAGCGGCGGCTTCGTTAACTCGGCGACCTATAATCAATTCTCATCGTGTGTCTCGCGGTTCGCCGCCTGTAATAACATTTTCTACATCAAGGGTGGTCGTGGGGAGCGGTACACGCCTATCGGAACGGGCGGGATGCACTGTTATACGAATGAAGCAACAAGCCCGAATTTCTCAGGCTCCACAACGTCCTTTAGGCGTGGCGCCACTTGGTCCTGAAGGGAGCGCGAGTTTTACGGAATGGCCCGCCCCTCCGTCCGGCGTTATGGGTTCGCCGGAAATTCAACCGAAGGGGTAGATCATGAAGGTTTCCGCGCTCGGCGTCGATCTCGGCAAGAATATGTGCGGCATCGCCGGTCTCAACGCATCTGGCGC
>JBATYB010000104.1:0-4568 GCA_049673825.1 Methylocella sp.
GTGTAACATGGCCGGGCAGGCCAAAAACCTGCATGGGGTTCTCCTTGAGTCTCGAGCATCACAACCCGAGCTTCGGAGAACCCCTCCTTCAAGGCAACAATCTCATATCTGTTTGAGCGCGGTCACCCCCTGGTTTGAACCCTCGCTCGCGCGCGGTGCCTTGCCTTTCGTGAGGGCGGGGACGATATGGTGACTGGGAGCGGTGCCGCGGGGCAAGGAAAGCCGGTCGGATTTCCGCTGCTCCACCAAATGATAGATTACCGGGAGGAAAAGACTATGGCGTGGCCGACCTTGCGAGGAAAAGGAAAGCGCCCAACCCCACCAGGAAAGCGCGCGAAGATATCGGTTCTCGATGTGGTGATCGTGATTGGCGGCATCATTGGCATCATGGCGTTCAACCGGATGAGCATCAGTAGGCTTCAACGCTCGCTCCCCAATGCGAACAGCCAGATCGTGGGGGAATGGAAGTCCACGCGCGGACCGGAGCACCTTGTTTTTCGCGCCGACAAGACGGTCAGCATGACTGTCCCTGCCAATCCGGCGGAAGACAACACGGCGCCGGCCGCTCGGGAAACAAGTGGTCCGGCGCCGGTACCCGGCAAGTACGTGGTGGTGCAAGGGGGGAAGGTGGCTATCCAACTGATGAACGGAACTAAATACACGACGACAATCAGCCCGGGGAGCCCGAACCGCTTCGATCTTATCGATTCGGCAACCGAGGACGTGAAGACGTACGAGCGGCTGCCGGCAGCTCCAGCCGGCGTGGGGACCACGCCACCTAAGCCTTCCCAATGATCTCGTCCTTGACTGCGAGCTCTTTCGCCGTGATCGACAAGCCAAGGGCACTCGTGTAGAGCTGCTATCTCGAATTCAAAATAGCGCGCCGGAACGCTCGCCGGATGATCAGGCGAAACGGCGGGGTTTTAGTCGCAATGAATATCATCGCGGAACTCGAGGCCGGGCAGGCCGCCAAGCTCTCGGCCTCCAGGACTATCCCGGCGTTTCAGCCAGGCGACACGGTCGTCGTGAACGTCAAGGTGACGGAAGGCGAGCGCACCCGCGTGCAGGCCTATGAAGGCGTCTGCATCGCCCGCAACGGCGGCGGGATCAACGAGAGCTTCACGGTGCGCAAAATCTCCTATGGCGAGGGCGTTGAGCGCGTTTTCCCGGTGCTTTCGCCGAATATCGAATCGATCAAGGTGGTGCGGCGCGGCAAGGTCCGGCGTGCAAAGCTCTATTATCTGCGCGACCGGCGCGGCAAGTCGGCGCGCATCGCCGAGAAGATGGAAGCTCCCGCCGCCAAGGCCGCGCGCGAGGTCGCCAAGAAAGCAACCAAGGCTGCCGCCAAGGCAAAGAAGGCAACTGCCGCCGCCGTATAGGCGCGCAAGCAGTAAGAGGCGCGTTAGCTGGCCTCACCTGCGCACTTATTCATGAAGCTGTTCTTGGCTGCCCCGGAGAGCGGCTTACCTTCTTTGCTGATCGCCTTGGCTTCGCAGGCTCCGTGCCTGCACTTTTTCAAGAAGCTGGTCAGCGCGGCGCCCGCAAGCGGCGTCCCATCGCTGCCCACGGCGTTGGTCTTGCAGTCGTCGGCCATTGCCGAGCCGGCAATAAACAGCGACGTCAGAATAGCGACTATGATCCGCTTCACGTTCTCTCTCTCCTACGACACGTCCTAATGTTCAATTATGCACGATTGTACGTTGTATATTGTGGATAATTGCATTGCATAAGTTATTTCGAGGCCTGCGGTTTATCTCTCCTCGGCCCGAAGCTTTTTCAGCCGGTAACGCGCCTCCATCGCCGCGCGCGGCGACAGTTCGTCCGGGTCGATGGCGTCGAGGGCAGATCCCAGAACGTCGCGTTGCGGCGCCGGCGGCGGGCTCGCCGCGGTGAACAAGGGTAGATCGGCGGCCTGCCGGTCCGCATTTGATCGCCGCTCGGCGGCCTCGAATTCCGCCAGAAGCGTCCGCGCGCGGGAAACGGCCGGAGCCGGGAGGCCCGCAAGTTTCGCGACTTGGATGCCATAGGAACGGTCGGCGGCCCCAGGGACGATCTCATGCAGGAAAACCACTTCGCCATTCCAGTCCGTGACTCGCACGGTCAAATTGACGAGCCGGTCGAGATTTTCCGCAAGCCGCGTCAATTCGTGAAAATGCGTCGCGAACAGCGCTCGCGCGCGATTTTTCTCGTGCAGATGCTCGATCACCGCCCAGGCGATGGAAAGACCGTCGAAAGTGGCGGTGCCGCGGCCGATTTCGTCGAGGATCACGAGCGAGCGTTCGCCAGCCTGGTTGAGGATCGCGGCGGTCTCGATCATTTCGACCATGAAGGTCGAACGGCCACGCGCGAGATCGTCGGCCGCGCCGACCCGCGAATAAAGCTTGTCGACGACGCCGATATGGGCGCGTTTCGCGGGGACGAAGGAGCCCATCTGGGCAAGGACGGCGATCAACGCGTTCTGACGCAAATAGGTCGATTTGCCGGCCATGTTCGGGCCGGTCACGACCGCGATCCGGCCGCCCTTGCCGGGGGAGCCCGAAAGCTTGCAGCCGTTCCCGGCAAAGGCTTGACCTTGCAACCGCAACGCCGCCTCGACGACGGGATGCCGCCCGCCTTCGATCTCGAAGGCAAGCGAGCCATCGACCTCGGGCCTTGTCCAATCCGAGGCTTCCGCCAATTCGGCGAGAGCCGCCGCGACATCGATTGCCGCTATCGTGGCAGCGAGCCGCTTGAGCGCCGTCTGCGCGCCGAGGACAAGCGCGGCCAGGGTCTCGAAAATCGTCTGCTCGCGGGCGAGCGCCTCCTCGGCGGCGGAGGCAATCTTGACCTCCAGTTCGGCGAGTTCCTCGGTCGAAAAGCGCATCGCGTCCGCCATGGTCTGCCGATGCACGAACATCGTGTCGTGCGGCGGTTTCAACAGCTTTTCGCCATGCGCTTGCGGGACCTCAATGAAATACCCAAGAAAATGATTGTGCTTGAGCTTTAGCTGCTTTGTTCCCGCCAAATCGGCGTAACGCTCCTGGAGCGCGGCGATCACACTCCGGCTTTCGCCGCCCAACGCGCGAAGCTCGTCGAGGGCCGGGTCATGGCCCGCGCGCACAAAACCGCCGTCGCGCCGGTTCTGCGGCAGCGTTCCGGCAAGCGCGTCGCTCAAGCGCGCGGCAAGCGCTGGATCTAGCCCGGCGGCGGCCTCGCTCGCCTGGCCAAGCTCTTGCGGGAGGCTGCCGGTTTTGGCCAGCAAGCGCGCGACGGCCTTGGCGGCGTCGATCCCCACGCACACCGCCGCGAGATCGCGCGGACCGCCGCGATTAAGCGCGAGGCGCGATAACGCGCGGGTGATGTCCGGCGCGGCTTTTAGGCCGGCCCGCACATCCTTGCGCAAGCCTGGTTCATCGGCAAAAAACGCGACGGCATCTAGGCGGCATTCGATTTCCTTGGGAGCGGTCAAAGGCGCCGCCAGGCGCTCGGCGAGCAGGCGGCTGCCCGGCGCGGTGACGGTCTTGTCGATGGCTGCCAGCAAGGATCCGTCCCGCGTGCCGGCCAAGGTGCGCGCGAGTTCGAGATTGGCTCTCGTCGCGGCATCGATTTCCATCCGCGCGCCGGGCGCGAGCCGCGCTGGAAGGCTCAACGCCGGGCGCGCCGAGAATTGGGTGCGCTCGATGTAGAAAATCGCGGCGGCGGCGGCGGCGATTTCGGCGCTCGAAAGGGCGCCCAATCCGTCCAGCGTCGCGAGCCCGAAATAGTCCTTGATGCGGCGCGCGGCACTTGACCCCGCTCCCGCTTCGCGGCCCAGCGGGGTCACGGGAAGCGTCGTCTCGCGCGCGAGCCTCGTGAGGCAAGGAAGCGCGCAAAGTGCTTCGGGAGCGACGATTTCGGCCGGGTCGAGGCGCGAAATCTCGGCTTCGAGGGAAGCCTCCGGGGCCTCGGCAACGATGAAGGCGCCGGTCGAGATGTCGACGCTTGCGAGCCCGAAGGCTAGGTCCGGCTCACTCCCCCGCGCGATGGCGAGCAAGCTGTTGGCGCGGACGGGGTCGAGCAGAAGCTCCTCGGTAATGGTGCCGGGCGTCACCAGACGCACCACCTCGCGCCGGACCACGGATTTGGCCCCGCGCTTTCTTGCCTCGGCCGGGTCCTCGACCTGCTCGCAGACGGCGACGCGGTGGCCCTGGCCGATCAGCCGGTTCAGATAATCCTCGGCGCGCTCGACCGGCACGCCGCACATGGGAATATTCCGTCCCTCATGCTTGCCGCGCTTGGTCAGAACGATGCCAAGCGCTCGGGCGGCGATCTCGGCGTCCTCGAAAAACAATTCGTAGAAATCGCCCATCCTGTAGAACAGGAGAGAACCAGGATTTTGCGCCTTGATCGCGCAATATTGCGCCATCACCGGCGATAGCTTTGACTCTGCGGCGCCGTCAGAGGAAAGATCTTGTTCGCTTCCCGCCAGCAAAGGCTCCGGGGGCGGCGGCGGTTTAGAAGCGGCGCGTTTAAGCATGCCCCGAGCCTAGCAAAACCATGGGCTCGATGCACTGCCTATCCGCGCAAACCCACAAGCCGGGGCATGTTCC
>JBATYB010000105.1:0-1794 GCA_049673825.1 Methylocella sp.
CCTTTGGCGATTCCCGCGCCAATGCCTTTTGACGCGCCGGTCACTACCGCTGTTTTGCCAGATAATCTGCTCATCACTTTCCATCCTCCGAACTTCACGTCTGTTCGATAATTGTACAATTATCGAACGATCGAACTTAGGTGGGTCGGCGAGACAGGTCTTTCAAGGGGATGACGAGCAGCCCCAAATAGCTGGGGCGGCGGATGACTCCATGGATGGCGCCGAAAGTCAGGTTCCGGCGCACTGGCGTCAGCCGGGCGGCTTGCGCGAACGGCCGCCTTCCACCCATTGCCGAAATTCAAATTGGGGCACTACCGGTTTCTGACATGGACGGAAGGTCATTTCGACATTTCAAAGCCCTGTCCCAGAAAGATCTTAATCGCCGCCTGCGACATTAAATAAGCAAGGAAAAGCGCCGCGTCCGGATTTTTCGAGGCAGCTATGAGCGCAATCGGATAGACGATCGGGCTGTGGCTCGAAGCCGGAAACGTGCCGACCAGTTTCACCTTGGGATCGGCCTTGGCGTCGGTGGCATAAACAATGCCGAACTTGGCTTCGCCGCGCGAAACAAGGTTCAGCGCATTGCGGACATCGCTGGCCTGCGCGAGCTTTGGTTCGACGCCCGCAAAGACGCCGAGCGATTCGAGCCCTTCCTTGGCGTAGATTCCGGCCGGGCACGAGTCGATCATGCAAACCGCGATTTTGCCATCGCCCGCGGCGCCCGCGAGATCGAAGCCTTTGGCGATCTCGAGCTTGACATCGGCGTCGCCGGGCTCGATGAGGACAAGCCTGTTGCCTAACAGATTCCGGCGGGTTCCGGCCCGGACGAGCTTAGACTTTTCGAGGTAATCCATCCATTTGAGATCGGCGGAAATAAACATATCCGCCGGAGCCCCCAGTTCGATCTGTTTCGCAAGCGTGGCGGAGGACGCGTAAGCGATCGACACGGTCTTGCCGGTATCGGCTTTCCAGGCGGCGGCCACCGCATCGAGAGCGGTCTTCATGCTGGCGGCGGCGAAGACAACGGGCGCGGCTGTGTCCGATGCGGCGGGCGCGGTCTCCGCGCCAAGCACGCTTCGCGTAAATGTGACAGCTCCAATCGCCAAGCCGAGCACCAAAGAGCCTAGCCGGCGCCGCGTGGCCTCGATCGTCAAACCCGTGCCGCTTGTATGAGTTGTCAATTCGAAGCCTTATATAGCTGCCCCTTGGCAAATTGTACTACGTTATATATATTTCAAATATAACCGCAAGCGCGCCCGCGCGGAGACTCGCATAACTGATCGCTATTCGCCCCTATTCCATTGTGTGCCGCGCGGCGCGGCGGCGCGCGCGAGGCGGTCGTTGATGGCCTCGCCCAAACCTTCGTGAGGGACCGGCGCGACCGCTATGCAGGCCGGTTCTCGCGCGTCAAGCTCGCGCAAAAAACTAAAAAAATTTGCCGCCGCCTCCGCGAGGTCCCGGCCGGGCGAAAGATCCAGCACATTTTTGCCCTTGCCAAAAATCCCGCCGAAATCGAGGCCCGCCTCGCCGTTATCGAGCGTTGCCGTCTCAAGACGAAGTTTTGCGCGCGGCGCGTAATGGGATTGCGCCATTCCCGGCGAACGAACCGGGCCGGATCCCAAGAGTTCCCCAAGCGGGTGGCCAAGCACGGCCTCGATGTCCGCCCTCGCGATCCCGCCTGGACGCAACACGCGTGGGGCTTCGAGACATGCGACGATCGTCGATTCGACGCCCACGGGGCAGCGCCCGCCATCGAGGATCAGGTCGATTTCTCCGGCGAAATCCCGCGCGACG
>JBATYB010000106.1:0-8372 GCA_049673825.1 Methylocella sp.
GCATGGGGTTCTCCTTGAGTCTCGAGCATCACAACCCGAGCTTCGGAGAACCCCTCCTTCAAGGCAACAATCTCATATCTGTTTGAGCGCGGTCAAGAATTGCCCCGGAAAGCGAAGCTCGTAGGCGAAGGCGCCCAATGGGGCGCCGTTGCCGAACGGGTCCGGGTTCCACTGCCACACCGCCGCGCCGGAACACAAAAAACGGTTCGGCCGGACAGCTTGACTTCAACGGCCCCAATCCTGGACGGCGCTAAATCAGCCGCAATCCCTTGAGGCTCGCGTGGCCGTGCTTGCCGATGATCAGATGATCATGCACGGCAACTTTTAGCGGCTTGCCCACCGCGATGATCTGATGGGTGAGGCTTATGTCGTCGGTCGAAGGCTGTGGATCGCCGGATGGATGATTGTGGACGAGGATAATCGCCGAGGCGCCGAGCTCGAGGGCGCGGCGCATGATCTCCCGGGGATACACCGGCGCATGATCGACCGTGCCGACGCCTTGCACCTCGTCGGCGATCAAATGATTCTTCTTGTCGAGAAATAGCACGCGAAATTCCTCGTGGTCGAGGAAGGCCATCGCCGTGCGGCAATAGTCGACGACGGCGGAAAAACTCGCCAGCGGCACCCGCTTTTCGATCGCGGATTTGGCGAGACGCTTGGCCGCTGCCTCGATGATTTTTAATTCGACGATTGCCGCGGTGCCCAGCCCCTCGATTTCGCGCAGACGCTCGGGGCGCGCCGACACGACCTCGGCGAACGAGCCGAAGCGGGCGATGAGAGCCTTGGCGAGCGGCTTGACGTCGCGCCGCGGCATGGCGCGGAATAAAATGAGCTCGAGCAGCTCATACTCGCCCAAGGCATCGGCGCCGCCCTTGCGGAACCGGTCGCGCAACCGCTCCCGGTGGCCGAGATAATGCGGCGGCTCAGCGGCGGGGGCCGTTTCCCCTTTCGTCATGCGCCGTTCAACCCGGCGCCGTGGTAGGGGGGACGATGCAGACCCTTCGGCGAAAGCGTGAATGCCTCATAGCCGGTCTCGGTCACCCCGATCGAATGTTCGAATTGCGCCGACAGGGAGCGGTCGCGGGTCACCGCGGTCCAGCCGTCGGAAAGGATTTTTACATGCGGACGGCCGAGATTGATCATCGGCTCGATGGTGAATAACATGCCGGGTTTGAGCAGCATGCCCTCGCCGCGCCGGCCGTAATGGAGAATGTTGGGTTCGTCGTGAAACAGGCGCCCCAGGCCATGGCCGCAAAAGTCGCGCACGACGGAACAGCGCTCGGCCTCGGCGTATTCCTGGATCGCGGCGCCGATATCGCCGGTCGTCGCGCCCGGCCGCACGGCGGCCATGCCGCGCATCAGGGCCTCGTAGGTCACCTCGACGAGGCGCTGCGCCCGGCGGGGAACGTCCCCGACCAAGTACATGCGGCTCGAATCGCCGTGCCAGCCATCGAGGATCAAGGTCACGTCGATATTGACGATATCGCCTTCCCTGAGCGGTTTGGCGTCGGGTATTCCGTGGCAAACCACATGGTTGATCGAGGTGCAGATCGATTTGCGGTAACCGCGATAGTCGAGCGGCGCCGGGTAGGCGTCATGCGCCATCGCGAAATCGAAGACGAGCCTGTCGAGAGCCTCGGTGGTGGTGCCGGGCCGCACGTGTCCGGTCAGAAGGTCGAGCGCCTCGGCGGCAAGCCGTCCGGCCCGGCGCATTCCGGCGAACGCCTCCGGCCCATGCAATTTGATGTGGCCGGCCTTGCGGCCCGCGACGTCCACGGAGCTAACAAACGTCATCGTTTCCGGTCTCGCGCGGCTTCCCCGCCTGGCTTATCGGTTGACCGTCAATTTAAGCCATTGGCGCGCCGAGGCAAGGTCGCGCGCGGAGCCGCCCCACATGAATGCGGCCGCTATTGCCGCCGAGCATCTCGCCGGGTCCGCGAAACCGCTGGCTTTCCGACCGGCGTCGAGCACCTCTATTAGTCAGTTCATAAGTGCGAGAACGTTCAACGCGCTTCTCCTCAACCCTTGTTCTCCGGCTTGCTGAACAAAAACGGCGCGACATCGCCGACCCTTGGCGCCTTTCCGCTCCCAAATGGCAGCGGCCGGCAGACCGCCATGGCGGAAAGCCCGACGCGCGCGGTCAAAAGGCCGTTTAGCACGCCTTCGCCGAGACGGGCCGACAATTTCGCGGCGATCCCGTGGCCGACGAATTGTTGGACGAGGCTGTCGCCGACCGCCATGCCCCCGGTGATCGCGATATGCGCGGCAATCGAGCGAAACAGCTTGAGAAAGCCGAGCAAGCCCGGCCGCCCGCCATAGATCACCGCGATGCGCCGGATGAGCCTTATCGCCTGCGCCCCGACGAAGACGACGTCGATGATCGCGCGCGGCGCAAGCGCCGTCACCATGGACACGCGCTTTGCCGCGCTTGCGATTTCGCGCCGCACTTCCAAGTCGAGCGGCTCGACAAGCGTGCGCTCGGCGATGTCGATGAGATCGCGCCCGTCGACGATGTCACGCGCAACCTTGCGCAATTGAGCGCGCGTGCGAGCTGTATCGGGCCTTGTGGAATAGAGCGCGGAAAGTTCCCTGACGAGGCGCCGTGCCTCTTTAAAATCGTCCTTTTCGCGCGCGCGGGCGAGCCCGATATGAAGTTCCGCGATATGGCGCTGGCGCATGACCCCGCCAATTTCCCGCATAGCGAGAACAAAAAGCGCGGTTCCGGCGGCGCCCGCAAGCGCAAGACCAACGACGCCGAAGGCTGGCGACCAAGCGAAAAGATCGTCGATGAGCCGGGTCAGCCAAAGCCCGAAACCGAGCGAAACCAGGCCGCCCGCGGCCGACCAGAAGAGCCCGCCCCAAGACAAGAGCGAGCGGGCCACGACGCCTTGTTTCTGCGCCGCCTCGACCGCCTCTTCGCCAGCATCACGGCCGGCCAGAAAAGCCTCGGCCTCGGCCTCGTAGGGATCGACCGTGGTTTCGATCACCACCGCCTCTTGCGGGGCCGCGGCGCCGGGCTCCGGGGGCGGCGCGCCGAGACGGAACGCGCGCGGGCGGGGTTTTGGTTCAACGGCCACGCAAGACCTCGTTCATCCCTTGCCGCGGCGCCTCGTGGTCACCGGGAATTGGCAAATTTCTTGTCTGGTCAATCATCAAAACAAGCCTTTGTCGAGGGCATTAGCCGAGACGGTCGCCAAGGAGAAACTGCAGCGCGCGGTCGAGCCGGATATGGGGCAGCGGAAGAAGCGAGTCATCCTCTGCCCGGACCGGGACGGGAGGACGGAAACGGACGAAGCGGTAGTCGATTTCATTGGGCTCTATGCGCGGAGCGTCGCGAAACACCGCATCGGGGTCGATGGGGAGCTCACCGGGATAAATCGCCGCCTCCGCCTGTCCATCGAAAATCTCGTCGCCGATCCGCTCGCCTTCGAGAGGCGTTCCGATGACGGCTTCAAGCGTGGGCTCATCGGGGGCGCCGACCATGCCCTCGCGGGTTGCCCTGACCGCCGAGAGCGCGATGACATCGACCTCGGCGCCGACCGTCTCGACGCGGGCGATGGCTCGTTTGGTGAGGTGCCGCAAAATTGCCTCGAGCCGGTCGTGGCTTGTGTGGTGCAAATGATCGGCCTTTGCCGCCGCGAACAGAATCTTGTCGATCTTCGGCCGGAACAAGGCCGACAACAGATTGCCGCGCCCGACGCGAAACGCGGCGAGAACATCGGTGAGGGCGGTTTCGAGGTCGCGCATCGCGGCCGGCCCCGCGTTCAATGCGGCGAGCGCGTCGACAAGGACGATCTGGCGGTCGAGCCTTGCGAAATGATCGCGAAAAAACGGTGTGACGACATGCGCCTTATAGGCCTCGTAACGCCGCTCCATCATGGCGGCGAACGAGCCCGGCGGGTAGATTTGGCCTTCCTCGACGGCGAGCGGCACGAAAGTAAGAGCAGGAGAGCCGTCAAGATCGCCCGGCATCAGAAATCGGCCCGGCGGCAGGCTCGAAAAGTGATTTTCGTCGGCTCGGCAGGCGCGCAGATAACGGGTGAAGAGTTCGGCTTCCCGGCGCACCTGCTCTTCGTCGGCTTTGGCGCGCGGATCGGTGCTGGCGGCAAGCGCGCGCCATTTCGCCGCGAGCGGCGCCCTTGCAGCGCCTGCCGAGGCCGTGAAGGCTTCGCGCGACCATTGCCCAAAGGATTTGCCAAGCAGCGGCAAATCGAGCAGCCATTCGCCGGGATAATCGACGATGTCGATGGTAAGCGATTGGTGCCCCGGCCGCCGGCCGATTTTTTGGTCGAAAACAAGGCACAGCCGCAGCTCGGAAATGCGCCTTGTCGATTGCGGCCAATGGCGTTCCCCGGGACGGCCCTTGGGTCCGGTCAGAGCGGCAATGTGATCCTCATAGGCGAAGCGGGGCACGGCATCGTCGGGTTGCGGCTCGAGCATGCCGCTGATCAGCCGTCGCTCGGCGTGAACCCGGAACACGGGCAAGGGATTTTTCCTCCCGCGCATGGCCGGGCTCGTTGCCTTGGTCAGATGCTCGATAAGCGCGGTGATGAAGATCGTCTTGCCCGCCCGCGACAGTCCGGTGACGCCGAGGCGAACATGCGGGCCCGTCGTCAGCTCGATGAGGGCCTGCGCCGCGGCGCGGGCTTCGAACAGGAGGTTGGTGATCAGAGACAAAACAAGCTGGCTTTCCAGAGTATTTCGTGGCGGCGGGGGGCCAGGGAACGGATGCGAAAAACGGGTAAGGCAAATGAACCCTGAAGTGTAGCCGGGTCACGCGTTTTCGTCATGTTCGGCGCAAAAAAATCATCTGCCGGGGCGCGGGGCCTCGCCGGAGGCGCCGCCGCTTGGAACAGCCGGGGTTCCCGCCGCCGGGTTTTGCGGGACGGGCCGGTCGATCGCGGCGGCGCCGTTCTCATTCTACGGCGAAGCACGGTTATCCGCCGGCAAGCTGGAAAAATTCACGAAACGATCCAGCCGGCCGCCACCGGCGCCCGCCTCGCTCCATTCGCCGCACGAGAAGTCGATCACTGCTAGGCAAGGCGCCGGGAAATGGCGGGGCACGGCGTTTTCCCCGCCGCGCACGAGAAAACGCGCGAACTCGCCGAGACCCGGATGATGCCCGGCGATCAGAAGGGTCTTTACCGAGGCGGGCGTTCGGGCAAGAAGATCCCGCAAGGTGTCAACGCCGGCATTGTAGAGCGAAGCTACGCGCTCGCAGGCCGGCTTTTGCGGCAATTCACGCAAAATCATGTCGAGTGTATCGCACGCGCGCCGTGCCGGCGAAACAAGGGCGAGATCGAAAACGAGACCGGATGCGCGAAAATAGGCACCCATGCGCGCCGCGTCGGCGCGGCCTTGCGCCGTCAACCGCCTTGCGGGGTCGCCGTCGGACGCGGGAGCACCGGCTTCGGCATGGCGAACAAGGAGGAGCAGGCTCAACTGTTTCCTTGCGCCTCGGCGACCGAAACCGCGGTCATGTTGATGATGCCGCGCGCCGTCACCGAAGGCGTCAGGATATGGGCGGGCTTGGCGGCGCCGATCAGGATCGGGCCGACCGGCAAGGTGTCGGCCATGATCATCGTCATCGTATAGGCAATATTGGCGGCATCGAGATTGGGCATGACGAGAACGTTCGCCTCGCCTTTCAGACGCGAGGATGGCAACACGAGATCGCGCATCGCCTGCGACAAGGCGGTATTGGCCTGCATCTCGCCGTCGGCTTCGAGATCCGGGGCGCGCCGGCGAAGGATTTCGAGCGCATCGCGCATCTTGCGGGCCGAAGGCGTCTCATCCGAACCGAAATCCGAATGCGACACAAGGGCGATTTTCGGCTCGATCCCGAACCGGCGGACGTGGGCCGCGCACAGCAGCGCCATTTCCGCGATCTCAGGGGCGGTGGGATCGCGCCGGACATGCGTGTCGGCGATAAAAAAGGCGCCTTTATTGGTGATCATCAAGCACATCGCGGAAAGATCGGTCGCGCCGGGAACGAGCCCGATTATGTCCTTGATGTAGCGCAACCCGGGATTGAAGCGCCCGTCGAGGCCGCAAATCATGGCGTCGGCGTCGCCACGCTTCACCGCGATCGCCGCGATTACCGTCGAATTGGTCCGCACCAGGGTCCGCGCGGCCTTGGGCGTGATCCCGCGCCGCCCGGACGCATCGAGATAAGCCGCAACATAATCGCGATAGCGCGGATCGTCGTTGGGATCGATAAGCTCGAAATCATGTCCAGGCCGCACCGCCAGGCCGAACCGCTCGATGCGGGTCAAGATCACGTCCGGGCGGCCGACGAGAATTGGCTTGGCGATCCCTTCCTCGACCACGGTTTGAGTCGCGCGCAGCACCCGTTCATCCTCGCCTACCGCGTAAATCACGCGCTTGGGGCAAGCTTTGTCGGCTTGTATCACGGGCTTCATGACGAAGCCGGAACGGAACACAAAGCGCGACAATGTCTCTTCATAAAGGGCAAAATCGGCGATCGGCCTTTTCGCGACGCCCGTGTCCATCGCCGCCTTGGCGACCGCCGGCGCGATGCGCAGGATCAAGCGCGGATCGAAAGCCGCCGGAATAAGACTGTCCTTGCCATAATGCCGCGCCTTGCCGCCGTAGGCCCTGGCGACCACGTCGGACGGCGGCTCATGGGCCAGCTGCGCGATCGCATGCGTCGCGGCGAGCTTCATTGCCTCGTTAATGGCCGTGGCGGCAACATCGAGAGCGCCACGAAAAATGTAGGGAAAGCAAAGCACGTTATTGACCTGATTTGGAAAATCAGAGCGCCCGGTGCAAATCAGGGCGTCCGGCCGCGCCGCGAGTGCCGCGCCTGGCTCGATTTCCGGAGTGGGGTTGGCGAGCGCCATGATCAGCGGCCGCTCGCCCATCTCCTTCGCCATCTCCGGCGTCAAGACGCCTCCCGCCGAAAGCCCGAGAAAAATATCGGCGCCGCCGATGACATCCTTGAGCGCCCGCGCATCGGTATCCTGGGCATAGATCTCGACATAACCATTCATCAACGCCTTGCGGCCGCGATACACCACACCTTCTATATCGGTGACAAAAATGTTCTCGCGCTTGGCGCCGAGAACGACCAAGAAATCAAGGCAGGCAAGCGCGGCGGCGCCCGCGCCCGATGTCACGATCTTGACGCCGCCAATCGTTTTACCGGTAAATTCCATGGCGTTGAGGACCGCCGCGCCGACGATGATCGCGGTGCCGTGCTGATCGTCGTGAAACACCGGAATTGCCATGCGTTCGCGCAGCTTGCGCTCGACCTCGAAACATTGCGGCGCCTTGATATCCTCGAGATTGATGCCGCTGAACGTTGGCTCCAGCGCGGCTATGATGTCCACCAGCCGGTCGGCATCGGTCTCCGCGATCTCGATGTCGAACACATCGATCCCCGCGAATTTCTTGAAGAGAACCGCCTTGCCTTCCATCACGGGTTTGCCCGCGAGGGGACCTATGTTGCCAAGTCCCAAGACGGCGGTGCCATTAGTCACCACCGCGACGAGATTTTGCCGTATCGTGAGTTCGGCCGCCGCGCGGGGATCGACGGCGATCGCGAGGCATGCCGCGGCGACGCCGGGCGAATAGGCAAGCGACAGGTCATGTTGCGTCCCAAGCGGCTTGGTTGCCACGATCTCGAGCTTGCCGGGGCGCGGCGAACGATGGTAGAGGAGCGCGCTCGACGCCAAATCGGGACTGATGGAATCGGCCATCAACCTGCTTTCAATCTGAACATAGCGCACGAATAACCGGAGCCCGCGCCGATGTCCACCATGGCGATCGCGGCCGGGGAGCGTTCCCGATCGTAACTGCGTTGGGTCCGCGCCAAAACGCGCGGAGGATTGGCAACGGCCACCGCCGGATGCAAGACGAACGCATCAAACAAAGACGAGTCATGGCCGCCGACGCAAGCCGCGTTGAGACAGTGCGTGACGTGGCGAGCCTCAGGGCACGGCTCGCGGAGTGGCGGCGCGCGGGCGAGACAATCTCGCTTGTGCCGACCATGGGCGCGCTGCATGCCGGACATATTTCCCTTGTCCTTGAGGCGAAAAAACACGCGCGCCGTGTGGTGATGTCGATTTTCGTCAATCCGGCACAATTCGCGCCGTCGGAGGATTTTTGCACCTATCCCCGCTCTTTCGAGGCTGACGCGGTTCTGTTCGCGGCGGCGGAGGGCGATTTGATCTTCGCGCCACGCGGCGAGGCGATGTACGGCGAGGGGTTTGCCACCACCATCACCTTGGCTGGCCCGGCGGCCGTGGGCCTCGAGGATCGTTTCCGGCCGGCCCATTTCGCGGGCGTGGCGACCGTGGTGGCGAAGCTTCTCAACCAGTGCCGTCCGGATGTCGCGATTTTTGGCGATA
>JBATYB010000107.1:0-3028 GCA_049673825.1 Methylocella sp.
AGATCAAGCTTTGGGCGCAAATAGCCAAGGTGTGGCGCGACAAGCTGAAGCTGCTCGACGCGCCCTCGCAGACACGCCGCCGCTTTTGGGAGCTGTTCGGCCGGAAGGCTCTTGCGGCGAGACATCGTCCGGTCGAGGCCGACCTTGCCATGCTGCTCGCCGAGGCAGAGGCGGGCGCGGCGCCGGCCGGGTCGGTTGCGCTTGTCGGAGCCGGTCCCGGCGATCCCGAACTTTTGACCCTCAAGGCCTTGCGCGCGCTCCAATCCGCCGACGTTGTTTTGTACGACGATCTCGTCGCCCCCGCCATCGTCGAAATGGCGCGGCGCGAGGCGGAGAAAATCCCCGTTGGCAAGCGCGGCTACAAGCCTTCCTGCCGGCAGGATCACATCGTTTCGCTATTGGTCTCGCTGGCCTCGCAAGGAAAACGCGTGGTTCGTCTCAAAGGCGGCGATCCAATGATTTTTGGCCGCGCCAACGAGGAAATCGCGGCGTTGCGGGCGGCCCGCGTTCCAATCGAGATTATTCCAGGCGTCACCGCCGCGCTCGGTGCCGCCGCCGGGTTGCAAATTTCTCTCACCCGCCGCGACAAAGCCCGCAGGCTGCAATTCATCACCGCTCATGCGCATGACGGAAGGCTCCCCGGCGACATCGAATGGCGCGCGCTCTGCGATCCCCGGGCATCGACCGTCGTTTACATGGGCGTGAAAACGCTCGATCTCCTGGCTGGGCGCCTGCTTGCCAATGGCATGGACCCATCGACGCCGGCGCTTTTGGTCGAGCGCGCGACCTGCCCGGACGAGCGCCATATTTTTGGGACAATCGAAAATCTCGCCGCCAAGGTGGCCCGCGCCGAACCGTCCGGCCCATGCGTCATACTGATTGGCGAAATCTTCGCGGACGCCTTGTCTTTGCCGCGAACGCAGATCAAGCTCGAAGCGGAACCGCGAGCGCTCGCTCGTTAGCACGGGCATTGCATGGTCGGGATCCGTTCGGCATTTTCGGGCCCTTGAATCAGGCGGAGAGAATAAGATGCGCCGTCTCATATTCGGAATGATCATCGGAAGCTTGGGTGTGATCGCCGCCGTCGCCGCGGCAATCTACTATTATGAACGCCCGAGCGTCTTGCGTATCGCGGTTCCGCGCGGCAGCGACGATCAGGCGATCATGGCGGCGGCGGAGCATGACTTCGCCGAGGACAGGGACGGCATTCGCCTCAAGCTGGTCGCGGTCAACAGTCTGGCGGAGTCGTCGCGCGCGCTTCAGGAAGGGCACGCCGATCTCGCGGTCGTGCGCAGCGATCTCGCGATGCCGCCGAACGGCCAGACCGTGTTGATCATGCGCCGGGATGCGGCCGTGTTGTTCGCGCCGGCGGAGAGCAGCCTGCGCGCGATCGACGACCTGCGCGGGCATAAGGTTGGCATTCTGCAAGCCGTGCCGGCAGGGAAAGCGGACAATCAGCTTCTTCTGGACACGGCGCTTGCCCAATACGACGTTCCATCGGCCTTGGTTGGGCGGGTACCCCTCACTCTCGCGGAGCTTTCGCGCGCGGTCGAAGACAAGGAGATCGACGCGGTTCTCGCCGTCGGCGTGCCCGGCTCGGAAGGTTTAACCGAAGCCGTCAACGCGGTTGCCGTGGCCGGTCAGGGTCAGCCGGTCTTCCTTCCGATCGCGGAGGCAAAGGCGATCGCACAACGCTCGCCGGCGTTCGAAGGGGTCGAGGTCATGCGCGGCGCGTTCGGCGGTGCCGAGCCCAAACCGCCGGTGGATTTCGATACCCTCGGGGTTAGCACGAGACTTGTCGCACGCGATAGCCTTAGCGATGACGTGGTCGGCGCATTGATCCGGCTCTTGCTGGCGGCGCGGCCGGCCATCGCCGCGCGGGTTCCGATCGCGAACCGCATCGAAGCGCCAGCCGACGACAAGGGCGCGGCTCTTCCGGTGCATCCCGGCGCCCTCGCTTTTCTCGACGACGACGAAGAAAGCTTTTTCGACAAATACAGCGATGCCTTTTATATTGGCGCGATGTGTCTCAGCGTGCTCGGCACCGGGCTGGCGGCGGCGGCGGCAAGGCTCACGCGTCACAGGATCACGGACGCCGATAAGATCCTGCGCCGGTTAGTCGAACTCACCATGGCGGCACGAAGCGCCAGGTACGCCGGCCTGCTCGACGGCTACGAGGAGGAAGCCGATGAGCTTTTGGCGCTGGCGTTGGCGCCGGACGCGGTCCACGACTTGAGCGTCAACCGGATGGGTGCCTTGACCCTTGCTTTGAACCAGGTGCGCCATGCCATCGCCGAGCGGCGGCAAAGTATCGCGGTCCCGCCAATGCGCGCCCAATTTTCGCCGCGCATCGTCCGCGAATAGGCGCGCCCGGCGCCCGGTCTTTGCCGGTACCTTCGGGGCCATCTGAAAACGAGGCCAAGGACAACTCGACGATCGGCCGCAAGGCGCATCAAGGTTTTTGCTGCCGTTTGTGATGCGCTGCGAGTTTCGGCTGCGGTGCGGGCTCCTCCTATTTATTCAAAATTATTCTCGTACAGCAAAGTGCCTCAGCACGCTCTCCAGTAAAGCTCCCCTCAAAATGCGTCTTGGCTTCGTCTATGGACCCAAGAATACTAGGTGCAAAAGAGACCTGTGGCTGTTGTATCCATCCCGCCGGATCGATACGCAAGGTGTTCGCCCGACGATCATATGCGCCCCTCACCCATAAACTACCTCGAGCATAAGAATCGTAGAACGAGAACGTGCCTCGAATTTCACCGCTGTCGGTCAGGCCAGTCAATGATAACTCTGCGTCCCCCTGAAGCCGGAAACAATAGTACTGGCCGCGCCAGACGCCCAGTATATTATCGCGAATTCTAACCTGTTCTGTCTGTGCTTGGTCGATTATTGGCTTCGGCTCCGGGTTATCGACTCTCGCCGGATTGCTCGCAACGATCACCACTTTTACCAGCAACCCAAGGAAGCCCGTGGTCATCGCCAAGGCCCCCAGCTTCAGTTTTCCGGTGGCATCCCGAAAGAGGAGGAA
>JBATYB010000108.1:0-10648 GCA_049673825.1 Methylocella sp.
CATCGGCGGGTCCGGCCGTGAGGTTTCCGGAAGTTTCGCGGGGAGCACGCTCGCCACGGCGCGAACGCCGGCGCCCGTCTCGACGACTTGCTTCGGTTTCATCGTTGCCGGGGAAGGGCGCCTGTCCGGTTTCGGCTTCGCTTTCAAGGGCCACGCTTCGCCGCAGTCCGCCGATCTGAGCGACGGCTTCCAAGGCATCGTCCGGCGGCTGTGGCGCGTTTGCGGCGATTCCGGAGCCTTCGCGGTCGCCGCCACGGCCCCGTCTGCGTCTGCGTCTGCGCCTTTGCCCGCCATCGGCCTCGTTTTCGCTATCGCCGGGTTCGGCGCCGCCATCCCGCGTCTCTTCCACCGGACCGGCCACGGGCAGCCCCTCTTCGGTATCGGCCGGTTCATCGAAGAAACCATCGGCCATCGCGGCGCGCGGCGCTTCTTCCGGCGCAATAGCGGGAATCTCTTTCGCCCCCGCCGCGGGCTCGCCGCGTTCCAGCGTATAGTAATTCGTCCCGGACAAACCGTCGTCCGCGGCGATCGTCAACGACGCGCCAAACCGCTTTTCCAGATCGCGCAAATGGGCGCGTTTCTGATTGAGGATATAGAGCGCGACGGCCGTCCTTGTATTGACGACGAGGTCATAACTCGAATTCTTGATCAGGGCATCTTCCACAACGCGCAGGACATGCAGGGCGATCGACGCCGTCGAGCGAATCATCCCCGCGCCCGCGCAATGCGGACAGACGACGGTCGAGCCCTCGATGACCCCGGTGCGCATGCGCTGGCGCGACATTTCCAAAAGACCGAAATGCGACAGCCGGCCGATCTGGATACGGGCCCGGTCGTTTTTGAGGGCATCCTTCAGGCGGCGTTCGACGGCGCGATTGTTGCGATTCTCCTCCATGTCGATGAAATCGATGACGATGAGACCGGCAAGATCGCGCAGACGCAATTGACGGCTGATCTCGTCGGCGGCTTCGAGATTGGTTCGAAGCGCGGTATCCTCGATATTATGTTCGCGGGTGGAGCGGCCGGAGTTGACGTCGATGGCGACCAAGGCCTCGGTTTGATTGATGACGACATAGCCGCCCGACTTCAAGGTTACCTGGTTCGAGAACATGGCGTCGAGCTGCGTTTCGGCGCCGGACCTCGCGAACATCGGCTGCGGATCGCGATAGGGCTGGACCATCTTGGCATGGCTCGGCATCAGCAAGCGCATGAATTCCTTGGCCTCGCGATAGGCGTCTTCCCCCGCGACCACGATCGCGTCGATGTCCTTATTATAAAGATCGCGGATTGACCGCTTGATCAGCGAACCCTCCTCGTAAACCAGCGTCGGGGCGCTCGATTGCAAAGTGGTTTCGCGCACCGTTTCCCACATTCGCAGCAGATATTCGAAATCGCGCTTGACCTCGGCCTTGGTGCGCGCGGCGCCGGCGGTGCGGACAATAACGCCCATGCCCTCCGGAACTTCGAGTTCCTGGGCAATGGATTTAAGCCGCTGGCGGTCGGTCGAGTCGGTGATCTTGCGCGAGATGCCGCCGCCCCGCGCGGTATTCGGCATTAAAACCGAATAGCGCCCGGCGAGCGACAAATAGGTTGTCAGCGCCGCTCCTTTGTTGCCGCGCTCCTCCTTGACGACCTGCACGAGGAGAACTTGGCGGCGTTTGATGACCTCCTGGATTTTATACTGCTTGCGCTGGCGGTGCGGGCGAGCCGGCATCTCTTCCAACGCATCGCCGCCGAGGTGCTCGATCTCGGCCGCTTCGTCCTCGCCTTCATCGCCGGTATCGCCACCAAGCTCGCCAGGCTCCGGCGTGGCCGCGTCGGTCGGCAGGGCGCCCTCGCTCGCAAAGGCCGTTTCAGAATGTTCCGGCTTCGCCGCCGGGCCGGTGCCGCGCCCCGCAAGAACAATTGCGGATTCAGCGGCGGCATCAGCGACGGGAGCTTCACCGGCGTGTTCCGGCGGTTCGGATTCCGGGATGGAGTCTGCCTGCGCCATGGCGTCTTGGGCAGCCGCGCCGGCGGATTCTTCGGGCGGGGCCAGCGAGCGAGCCCCGGCGGCGCGTTCTCCCTCGAATGGCTCCAGTGCCGCCTCTTCGCTTTCCGCCTCCGGGCGGACGCCGCCTGCCGCGTCTCGGAAGGCTTCGCCGGCGTAGGGCTCGGCAAGTGTTTCAGAGAGGGTCGGGTCCGCGTCGCGCCGTTTCTCGGCCCGGGCGCCATTGCGATCGCCACGCCGGTAGCGGCGGCTACGGCGCTGCGGCCGGGAAACGTCTTCTTCCTCGTCGGGTATAGCCCTCGCCTCTTCCTCGATCAGGGCCTGACGGTCGGCGACCGGAATCTGATAATAATCAGGGTGGATTTCCGAGAAAGCAAGAAAACCATGCCGGTTGCCGCCGTAGTCGACGAAGGCGGCCTGAAGCGAAGGCTCGACTCGCATGACCTTGGCGAGATAAATATTGCCGCGAAGCTGTTTCTTGCTGGCGGCTTCGAAATCGAATTCCTCGACCCGGTTACCGCGAAGGACGACCACTCTGGTTTCTTCGGGGTGAGACGCATCGATAAGCATTTTGTTGGCCATGTGAAACTCGTTCAGGCGCGACGCGCATAGGGCCAGTGCCGCCAGCCAAGGTCCGCAAACCGGACGTCGGGGCTAGGCGTGGCCGGCGCAAGGCCGCATCACGCAATGGATGGGAGAGTGAGTAAGAAAAAGGGGGCGTGGGGCGGCAAGGCGCGCCGCCGCTCGGCGTTCCGCCACGGGACAAACTGGGACGCGCCGCGCCGGTAGGGGTAAGACCGGTCCGGCGGCTTCGGTCCCGGCGGCGATAGCAACGCGTGAACTCGGTGATCACGCCTTTGGAAGCAACAACGACGGTCGGCCACGGAACCGCGAGGATGCCATAACCCAATTGATCGACGGCCGCTAATAGCCCCATTGCGGGACAGGTCATATCCTCGTCACCTATCGGGAACGGCGCCCCTAACTGAGAACCGTCCAAACATCAGTCCTGGCAGGCGGCGCCTCGGGGAAGCCCTAGTTCCGGGAGCGCCAGAAGCATCTTTGTTTCAGCTCCGGCTTTCGCATCGCGACGCACGCACCTGAAATACCAATAATAGGCGGCGCAACGGGGGAAATTCCCGTGGCCCTGATTCGCAAATTTCCGAGCCCGGAAAAGAATTGTCATTTATATCGGGTTTCTTGACTGTTTGGCAAGTTTTCCTTTGAGCTGTGTCCGCGCGGTGACGGTTTTCTCGGTGGGATTCTGGCATGATCATAACTCGTTAACCTCGTTGATCCTAGACACGGAAGCCGAGGCTCACGCGTCGCGAACACGTCGTGGCCGCGGCAATGAAATTTAGCGACAGCGGCCCTAACGGCGGCTCGAAAGGCAAACCTGGGGGCGAATCGATGGCGGAGGGCGCTTTTTTTTGCAAAGCCCTTGGCGCGGCAACCACCATGGCGCTCGGGGCGGGGCTGGCGGTGCTCGCCGCGGGTTGGCTGACGCTAGCAGTTCCGCCGCAGGCGGGGCGATCCTTCGGCTTGCGCGCGGACGCCGCGACGGTTCAGCCCGAGCCCGGCGAGCGTCCGGCCGCCAATGCGGCGAGAATCGAGCAGGGCGGCGATCGCGCCAAGCTCATATTCGAGCTATCCGCGCCCCTGGACGCCACGGCCTTTGTCCTTGCCGATCCGGATCGGGTCATCATCGATTTGCCGCAAACCGATTTTGCGCTGGACCCGGAGACCGGCAAGGCGGCAAACCCGCCGCACCGGAAAACCGGCCTCATCACCTCCTTTCGATTCGGGCAGCTCGCGCCAGGAAAGTCGCGTATTGTCATCGACCTTGGTGCCCCTGCGCTGGTATTGCGGGCGGCTTGCGATAAATTGGATAGCGACGGCCACGCACGCCTCGTCATCGAGCTCGCCAAAACGGATCGCCGGAGTTTCCAGGCCGCGGTGCAAAGAGCGCGGATCCAATTGGCGGCGCTGGCGCAACCTAAGAAGGCCCAAACGCCCGAGCCGGAATCGGCGAAGCCAGTCATCATGATCGATCCTGGCCATGGCGGCATCGACCGAGGCGCCGTGGTGAAAGGCCTCGTCGAAAAGGAGCTGGTGCTCGATTTCGCCAAGGCGGTCGTGGCCAAGCTCGATGCGGACGGCCGTTTCAAGGTCGTCATGACGCGTGACGACGACAGCTTCGTTCCCCTGTTCGAACGCGTGCGGATGGCGCGCGACGAAAATGCCGCCCTGTTTGTCTCGATTCACGCCGACACTTTGTCAAGTGCGGCCGATGTTTCCGGCGCGACCGTCTACACGCTGTCGGATCGCGCCTCGGACGCCGAAGCCGCGCGCGTGGCCGAACACGAGAACCAGTCCGACGCGGCGGCCGGACTGGACGAAACCGAGGACGCCAGCGACGTTTCCGGCATTTTGTTCGATTTGACGCGGCGGGAAACCCGCGCCTACAGCCACTTCTTCGCGCACACTTTGGTGAACTACTGGCGAGTCGCGGGGCGGCTAAACAAAAATCCGCGGCGTTCGGCGGGGTTTCGTGTTCTGATGGCGCCCGACGTTCCATCCGTACTTTTGGAACTCGGCTATCTTTCCAACGAAAAAGACGGACTGGCGCTTACTTCGGCGCAATGGCGCGACAAGGCATCGAGCCAAGTCGTGGAGGCAATCAAAGCTTTCTTCGCGGTGCGGGAGAGCGGCGCGACCGTGACCAAGACCGATCCCGATCCGGCGCCGGTTGAAAAAATACCGTCCGCCGGGCCGTAAATTCCAAAATATTTTTACAGCGAGGAGCAAAATCCGGGATCGAAACCAACGGCGGCTCGTTGCGGCCGTTGATACAGGCGATTTTACCGCCGATGACCGGAGCGCTTCATTATGCGAAGCGCGCGCGCCGCTTCATTCGACAAATTTTCAACACAAAAGCGCCGCAGGGAGAAGACGGCAAGGTCGCGTGGGGCGATCACAAGTCTCCCGCCACGATTCCAAACCCCGCATCCGCCGGGCGGGCAGGGCGATCCGGCCGGGATATTCGCCTATCCAAGCCATTATTTGGCTTCGATTCGCGTGGCCTTATGGATGAGCGGCCGCCGTCGAGCGCCGGTATTGCTTTTAGGTCCGCTGTATTATTGATTGCGCCCGGAAAGAGTTTCCGGAATTCAAAAGGCCAGGTTGCATGCGGCAAATAACCCGTTTCCTCGGTTTCATTTTCGCGACCGGCGCGATCGTGTTCGTCATTGGGGCTTGCGCGGCGGGGCTTTTGGTTTGGCAATTCGAACGAGACCTGCCGGATTATACGACCCTCAAGGATTACGAACCGCCGGTGATGACGAGAGTCTATGCGAGCGACGGATCGCTTATCGCCGAATATGCCCGCGAGCGGCGTCTTTATCTTCCGGGCGCCGCCATCCCGGCCCTCGTCAAGAACGCCTTCATCTCCGCGGAAGACAAGAATTTCTACACCCATGCCGGCATCGATCCGGAAGGCATAGTTCGTGCCCTCATCGTGTTCGTTGAAGGTGACAAACCTGTCCAAGGCGCCTCGACCATCACGCAGCAGGTGGCCAAGAATTTCCTTCTGACGAATGAGCGATCCTTCACCCGCAAGTTCCGGGAAGTGCTCCTCGCGTTTCGTATCGAGGGGGCCTATTCCAAGGACAAGATTCTCGAGCTTTATCTCAACGAAATCTATCTCGGGCTCGGAAATTACGGTGTCGCCGCCGCGGCGCTGAACTACTACGGCAAGTCCGTGCATGAGCTTACGATCGCGCAAGCCGCCTATCTCGCCGCCTTGCCGAAGGCGCCGAACAATTATAATCCCTTCCAGAAGCGCGAACGAGCGATCGAGCGGCGCAATTGGGTCATCGACCGCATGGTCGAGAACGGCTATGTCTCGCGCCAGGACGGCGAGAAAGCCAAGGCCGAGGGGCTCGGCGTCAATCTCAGGGTCCTTTCGCCCAATGCTTTCGCCGCCGGCTATTTCGCCGAGGAGATCCGCCGCGAGCTCAGCGATCGTTACGGCGAAAAGAAACTCTATGAAGGCGGTCTTTCGGTTCGCAGCACACTTGATCCGAAAATCCAGCTGATGGCAAGGCGCGCCCTGGTCGACGGCCTGGTCCGCTACGACGAGGCGCATGGCTTTCGCGGCCCCATGCGCCACATCGACATCAGCCAGGATTGGGGGATTCCGCTTGCCGATATTCCGGCCTTGGGCGATGTCGCGCCTTGGCGGCTCGCCGTAGTTCTCGATGCCACCGACGCCGGAACGCGAATTGGCTTGCAACCCCACCGGGAAAAATCCGGCGAGATCAAGCGCGAACGCGAATCCGGCACGCTCGCCACCACCGGACTTCATTGGACCCGTGGGACCGGCTCCCGCGCGTCGCTGGGGCCGGGCGATGTGATCTATGTCGAGCCGATCGAGGGAAATCCTCAGCAGTACCGGCTGCGTCAAATCCCGGAGGTCAGCGGCGCGATCGTCGTGATGGACCCCTACACCGGCCGCGTGTTCGCCATGGCCGGCGGTTTTTCGTTCGACCAGTCCGAGTTCAATCGCGCGACGCAGGCCATGCGCCAGCCGGGTTCCTCGTTCAAGCCTTTTGTCTATGCCACGGCGCTCGACAACGGCTATACGCCGTCCTCCATCATTCTCGACGAGCCCATAGAAATCGATCAGGGACCGGGTCTTGGGGTGTGGCGTCCGGAAAACTTCGAGGGCAAGTCGAGCGGTCCCCACACCTTGCGCTATGGGGTCGAACACTCGGTCAATCAAATGACCGTGCGGCTCGCGCGCGATGTCGGTATGCCGCTCATCGCCGAATATGCCAAGCGCTTCGGCATCTACGACGATCTGCCGCCCTACCTTGCGATGTCGCTTGGCGCCGGCGAAACGACCTTGATGCGCCTGACCACCGCCTATTCGATGCTCGCCAATGGCGGCAAGCGAATCAAGGAAACCTTGATCGACCGCATCCAGGACCGCTGGGGTCATACGATCTACCGGCACGACGAGCGAATCTGCGAAGGGTGCGACGCGCCGGCATGGCGCAATCAGGAAGTACCCAGATTAATTGACAACCGTGAGCAAGTGCTCGATCCCCTCACCGCCTATCAGATCACGTCGATCATGGAAGGCGTCATCCAGCGCGGCACCGGCCAGGCGATCAAGGAACTCGGCAGGCACCTCGCCGGCAAAACCGGGACGACCAACGAAGCCAAGGATCTTTGGTTCATCGGTTATTCGCCCGATCTCACGGCGGGCCTGTTCATGGGTTACGATCAGCCGCGCTCGCTAGGGGGTTCGGCGCAAGCCGCGCATTATACGGCGCCGATCTTCCGCGACTTCATGAAGATGGCCCTCGCCGGCAAACCCGACACTCCATTCCGGGCGCCGCCCGGCATCAAGCTGATCTGGGTCAACGCGAAAACGGGCATACGGACGAGCGCGAGTTCCCAGGGGGCACTCCAAGAGGCGTTCAAGCCAGGCACGGCGCCGCCGGACTCCTATGCCGCCGGCGACGCGACTCCCCGAGCACAGGCCATTAATCCCGACGCGGACCGGCTGGTCGGGACCGGGACAGGCGGGTTGTATTAGGCCGCGGCTCGATCGCGGCGCGGCCTCGCCTTGGTCCAATCCTTTTTGCGGATAGGTCTTGCCGGGGACGGCTGCATGGCCGTTACCGCCCGACCTTTCAGGGTGAGGTTGCGGCGGATGCGAGTTCGCTGGCCGAAGTCACCGGGCGAGCCGACGAACTCTTTTTGAGCCGCTCAGTCGAACAGGCTTGAAACGCTTTCTTCCTTGGCGATTCGCGCGATCGCCTCGCCGATCAAGGGGGCGATCGAAACCACCCGGATATTGTTGGAAACGCGGATCGCTTCGGTTGCTTGGATGGTGTCGGTGAGAACCAGCTCCTTGAGCCGCGAGGCGGCGATTCGCGCCACCGCTCCGCCGGAAAGAACCCCGTGCGTGATATAGGCATAGACCACTCTCGCGCCGTCCCGCAGCATGGCATCGGCGGCGTTGCACAAAGTGTCCCCGGAATCGACGATATCGTCGACCAGGATGCAGGTCTTGCCGGCAACGTCGCCGATAATATTCATGACTTCCGAGTCGCCCGCGCGTTCGCGGCGCTTATCGACAATGGCGAGCGGCGCGCCGATCCGTTTTGCCAAGGCGCGGGCGCGGACCACGCCACCGACATCGGGGGACACCACCATGACGTTATCGAGCTTTAGCCGTTCCTTGATGTCCCGGACCAGGACGGGCGCGGCATAAAGGTTGTCGGTCGGGATATCGAAGAAGCCCTGGATTTGGCCGGCGTGGAGGTCCACCGTGAGAACCCGGTCGGCCCCGGCGCGGGTGATCAGGTTGGCGACGAGCTTGGCCGAGATGGGCGTGCGCGGACCGGGCTTGCGATCTTGCCTTGCGTAGCCGAAGTAGGGGATGACCGCGGTAATTCGCCTTGCCGAGGCGCGCCGCAGCGCGTCGGTCATGATCAGAACTTCCATCAGATGATCGTTCGCCGGATACGAGGTGGATTGAACGACGAACGTATCCTGGCCGCGCACGTTCTCTTGAATTTCGACGAAAACCTCCAAATCGGCGAAGCGGCGAACCTGGCACTTGGTCAACGGCACCCCGAGATACGCCGCGATTGCCTCGGTCAGAGACCGATTGGAGTTGCCCGCTAGGATTTTCACCGCTCCCGCCACCCGTTCGATTTTCCGCTTGCGCGGCTGCCGCCAAATGGCCGCCCGTCGATGATGCAAAGATTCCGGAGACCTGAATGGGGCGAGCGGCCGGCGGCGCCGCGCGAATTGGCCCGTCCTCGGTTCGCCAAGCTGGTTTTCGGCTCATTCCTCATGGTCCCAGGCCCAGGTTTCCGGGCCGCAAAGCCCGCCATTTGGGCCGCGGCTTCGAATCGGCGGCGCCGGCTCGCCCGCATCGATATTCCCGCCTTGCCGTTGGCAAGCGCCAATCGGATCGCCGCGGCGAAACACTCCACCAATCCGCTCCTTCAGGCCCGCCCATTCCGCAAACCAAGGAAGCGACGCACCAGACCCGTCCTATACCGCTATCTCCCCCGAATCGCCGATAAGGAGATGCTCTCCCCATAGAAATTACGACTGTAGTACTCTCATGATCGCCGGCAAGGGCCTTTTGGATAGAATACGGCCCGGCGGTTCCGATCGGCGGCCCATTGCTCGCCCGCGCGATGAGGCGCATGATCGCGTGCATCGGGTCGCCAGCGGTTGGGCACCTGTTTCGACGTAAGATCCGGTGTCGGCTGGACGGCGCTCCCTTCGGCATGACGAACAAGAATTCAGCTGCGCCTATTCCATGGCGTTATCTCGCCCGCGCCCGGTAATGGAGGGGCCGGTGCGGCGTGCGCGCCCGGCGCGGAACAAGGTTAACCCACGTCAAGCTCGCGCGCCAGCACATGTCGCAATGCGGATCGGCGCGGCTTGGGCGAGATGGCGAAAACCGTTCCTTCATTGTCGCGATTTTCTCGGCCAGTTGTGGCATCTCGCAACGGCCGGCTTTGCGCATCATTATGTTCCACGCCGCGCTGACATGTTCGGTCGGCGCATTCTCGTGACTTTCGCGTTCGATCGATTGGATCTCGAATTTTGAACCGGACAATTGATCGAGATTGGCGCGGCTTGCGAAAAAGGCGCGTCCGATTCCGGCGAAATAGCCGCCGGAAAAGTCAGATGTAGAGCCATCCGCGAAGTCGCTGGCGATTTTCATGTCCCCGCGATCGGTCGTGAGCATCTGAGAAAAGAAGGCGCCGCCCGGCTGCAGGACGCGCCGCGCCTCGTCGGTGGTGGCCTCGATCACGGGCCTCGTGTTATGGGTGATCGAGCCGCGATCCTATATGAAGCCCATGGATTCGCCGCCGAACGGCAGGCTTTGAAAGTTGCCATAGTGCAGATCGGCCGTGAGTCGCTCGGCGGTCAATCGATCGCCGGCGTAGGCGAGCGCCGAGGCCGAACCCTCGATGCCATGTGTTGCGAAACCCTCGCGGGCAGGGAACAAGATATTGCTGCTGGCGCCGCAGCCGGCTTCGAGGCGCACATGGCGCGAAACTTGAAGGTCTCGCGCCGGTCCTCGATAAGACGAAATTTCATCGCCGCGCTTCCGGGAAGATGCGCCGCGTTTTTTTAGAATCTCCCGCTCCCCATGAAGACGCTCGTTCTCGCGCCGCAATCGGGCATTCTCACTCGCTAGATCCGTGCCGGAATACGGGGCCGGCGCCTGCGTATTCGAGCGCCGCGGCGGCCCCGCATGCCCCCGGCCGCCGGCATCGCGCCAGGCCCGCAACATCGAAGCGGCGATGCCGAGCACCCGGGCAATCTGGCTCGACGGCCGGCCGCTGCTCGCCGGCAATCCCGCCGCGTCTCGCTTAAACTCATCCGTGAATTGGCGACGCGATGCGCCCATCCAACACCTTCCCGTTCCCTCGGGAGCTTATCAAAGGTGTCCACCATTTCGAGGGAGGGCCGATTCGGCGGTTCCTCGAAAGGCAAGACAACACTCCTGCAAATCGCGGCTTCGGTTTGGGGCGCGGCTCTTCGCCGGGTTATGTCCGCGCCGGGCGCGCGACAGCCGACGGTTTGGAAGGCGCGGCGGCTTCGGCTTCGGAC